>DASZXF010000327.1:0-4398 GCA_035546055.1 Ktedonobacteraceae bacterium | reverse complement strand
CATCGTCGAAATCAACAACATCGTCGTCCTGACCGCCACCGACGCCGCCTATACCAACGGCCAGGTCGCCCTCTTCGCCCGCCACGGCGCCACCTCCAAAGGCGTCACCGTCTCCATCACCCGCGTCGAAATTGACCGCCTCGCCTCCCCCTTTGACACCCCCACACCCACACCTACCGAGACGCCCACACCTACCGAGGTAACCGGCGAACCATGAATAGTGCCGACTTTCAACAACATTGTATTGACATGTCACATCATTTTCTGGTACATTACCAGAGTTAGCCGAGAAGAAGGAAAGCGAGGAAATGCGATGTCAGTCTCATGTCGTCTGCGTGTTGTTCTGGCTCAACTGAATGTTGAGCGCCTGAAAAGCGGTCAACCCGCGCTGAGTTTGCGCCGTCTCTCGCAGGAAAGCGGTGTCTCTTTAAGCGTGCTGGCGGCGCTACACACCGGACGCAGCCAGCGAGTTGATTATGCGACGATTGATCGTCTCCTCACCTACTTCAATCGTTTTTTGCCTGTCAGCATAGATGATCTTTTCAGATGGGAAGCGGATCAAGAGCCTGATCCGGCCAATCTGGTGCCGGCTTGAGCGGGCCTGTGTGCGCGTGTCCCCGGATTATCCCTGTCTTGTCAGCAAAGGTACGGAAAAGAGGAGAGAGCATATGGCAGTAATATTAAAATCGCGCCAGGAAATAGCCCACCTGCGCGAGGCGGGCCGCCTGGTGGCCGAGACGTTTGAGGTGCTACGTCCCCATGTGGTGGCGGGCGTGAGTACGCACGAACTGGATAAGATCGCGGAAGATTACATTTTGAGCAAAGGCGCGAAACCTATTTACAAGGGATACGGAGCGCGTCCGGCGCGCGGAGGCATGCCGGCAGTACCGCCTTTCCCGGCGACGATCTGCGCTTCGGTGAACGATGTGATCTGTCACGGTATCCCCAGCGCGGAGCAGAAGTTGCGCGAGGGGGATATCATCGGCGTCGATATCGGCGTGCTTTACAAAGGCTGGGTGGGCGATTCGTGTGTGACCTATGGGGTGGGCCAGCTCGGCGCCGAGGCACAGAAGTTGATGGATGTGACCTACAAGTGCATGGAACTGGGCATTGAGCAGGCACGGGCGAATCAGCGCCTGGGCGATATCGGGGCGGCGATTCAGACCTACGCGGAGGGACAGGGCTATTCAGTGGTCCGCGAGCTGGTGGGACATGGCGTCGGGCGCTCGCTGCACGAAGATCCCCAGGTGTTGCACTACGGCAAGGCCAATACCGGCGAACGCCTGCGCCCCGGTATGGTCTTTACGATTGAGCCGATGATTAACGCCGGGCAGGCCGCGATCAAAACCCTGCCTGACCGCTGGACGATCTGCACGAAAGATGGCAAGCTGTCCGCGCAGTTCGAGCATACGCTGGCCATTACCGAGGGCGCGCCCGAAATTCTGACCCTGCCCTGAAGCGCTAGATGGACTAAAGGATTGACCCTATGAGTAATCTGGTTTTTGCCTGTATCGCGCCGCATGGAACGATGACTGTCCCCCTGCTGGCGGGGACGCAGGCGAGCAAGGCCACGGCCACCCGCCTGGCTCTGGAGGAGCTGGGCCGGCGCATGGCCGAGGCAGCGCCGGAGACGATTGTGCTGATTACGCCGCATGGCCATCGCGTCGATGGCGTTTTCTCTCTGCTGCACAATCGGCGCGTGCAGGGCGTGCTGGCGGACGACGAGGGCGGCAAGACCCATAGTCTGCACCTGAGCTTCGAGGTGGACCAGGAACTCAACCTGGCTATTCGCGAGCAGGCGCGGACGCTGGATGTGCCGGTGGCGCGCATTGGCTACGCGGTCCCCGATGTGGCGGATTTTTCCCAGGAGCTCGATTGGGGCGCGCTGGTCCCGCTCTGGTTTACCGCCGCGCAGCTTGTGCCCCAGCCGCGCGTGGTGATCGCCTGCCCTGATCGCGGTAATCTGCGCGCTTTACCCTGGGAGCTGTTTCCGCGCTTCGGCCAGGCCATTCACCAGGCCGCGCAGGCCACGGGACGGCGCATCGCCCTGATTGCCAGCGCCGACCTTGGCCACAGACACGACGCCAGCGGTCCCTATGGCTTCGACCCGGCCTCCGCCGAGTTTGACGCGTCTCTGCAAGCGGCGATCCGCGAACAGGATCTTGGCCGCTTGCTGACCTTTGACCAGGACTGGTTGCAGCGAGCGGCCACCGATGCTTACGGACAGGTGCTCAATCTCCACGGCGCCATTCAGGGTACCGGTATGCGCGGCGAGCTTCTTTCATACGAGGCTCCTACCTACTTTGGGATGCTGTGCGCGGCCTACCAGTAGGCAGACTTATGCAGGTCGGCAGAGCACCTGCTTGAGCACGCGCGCCAGTTCCTGCTGACCGTCAGCGCTGGCCTGGCGCGCTCTCCAGGCTACGAAGCCATCGGGACGGACCAGCAGGGCACCGCTCGCGCTGAGGCCGGCGCTTTTCTGCCAGCCTGCCTGCGGGTCGCGCAGATCGCCCGCCGGGCCAATGGTACAGGCGGTCAGTTCGATGCGCAGGCTCGCGGCCACGGCGCGAGCCTGCTCGCACCAGGCCGCGCCCTCAGAACCGGCCAGGAGCGCAAAGCCGCCGCCGCCGAGATCCAGGGTGGAAAGCCGCTGTCCCTGGCGCTCCACCCACGCGTGAGGCACGCGCGTCCCAGGCGTCCCATCGAGATCGCCTGTCGTCCGGTTGGCGTGGCCATCCTCAAGAATGCTGGCCGAGTGGTACCGATATCCGTAGCCGAGCAGCTTCGGGATATTTTTCTCGCCCATTTTGCGCATCACCTTGCCAAGCACCGGCTTGTTCAGCAAACTCATGGCAGCCTGCGCTACCGGCTGCATCTTCAGCAACCCGTACTCGCCGGCACGCGCGGCGGATTCTTCGGTAGCAGTCGCGCCCACCGGTCGGCGCTCACTGTCGTAAGTCGCCAGCAGAGCCGAACTCGCCTGGCCTTTGAGCACAGCCGCGAGTTTCCAGGCCAGGTTATGCGCGTCCTGCACGCCGGTGTTCGCGCCCTGACCGCCCCAGGGAGGCATCTGGTGCGCGGCATCCCCGGCGAGAAAGACCCGTCCCTGCTGAAAGCCTTCGACCACGCGCGCCGCGCACTCCCAGGGCAGAATGCTGAGAATCTCGATCTCGATCTCTGGCATACCCAGGGCAAGCCTCAGTAGTTCCCGGCAGCGGGCGGGCGGAAAATCCTCCGGCTTCTGGCCACGAGTGGGATCATAGGACAGGTGAAAAACCCAGCGATCACTGTTATTGATGGAGGTGAACAGCCCGCGTACCTCCGCTTGCTCGATCAGGCAGATGCTAAACTCCCGGTCGCGCACAAACTCGCGTAGATCGGCCCGGAAAAGAATGTTGAGCAGATGGCCCAGCGAACCGCGTCCGCTGACCTCCACGCCGAGTTGCTGGCGCACACGACTGCCCGCGCCATCGGCGGCAATCATATAATCCGCGCGCACGGTGGACTCAGTGCCCGTGGCCCGCTCGCGCAAGACAGCCGTCACCCCGCTCTCATCCTGCTCGAAGGAAACCATTTCAGTGTAAAAACGCAGATCCCCGCCGCGTCTGCGCGCCTCCGCCAGCAGCACCGGCTCCAGCAAGTCCTGTGTGACCCGGTTGCCAGCCGCCGGACTGAGCTGGTCGAAAAAAGCAGTACCAGGGAAAGCATGCGGCTCTGTACGCCGGGGCAGCGGCTCTATCACCTCTTTGAGCGTGCGCGCCTTATATATGCCAAAGCTCGGAGAAAGCTCCTTCCCGGCCTCACGAATAGCCTCTTCCAGTCCCAATTCGCGGTAGAGTTCCATAGTACGCCCGTTGACGCCGCGTGCGCGTGGATGAATAGAAGTGCCCTGGTGGCGTTCAACCAGCAGAGAAGCGATCCCCTGACGCGAGAGAAAAAGCGAGGCCGAGAGGCCAACAATTCCACCACCAATAATCAAGACAGGTACACGTTCCTGATCCATTTTTTTATTCCTTTCAAACATCTTTTTGCAGGTAACTTGTGTGATAGCAACGTTTTCTGTCCAGAGTATAGAAGCAAACGGACCTGCGGAACATTCTCCAGGTGGGTAATCCAGCGGGTGATTCTTCCCCCGCCGGGCGGGTGATATCCGCTTACCCGTGCGATCTGCGATGAGGCTGTTTAACACACTGATGGAGGAATGAAACGTCATTTATGCCATACTAGCTAAATCCCAGGTGGCGCGCCACTTCGATGGCTTCCAGGCGGTTGCTGACATTGAGTTTGTGGTAGATGTGCTTGAGATGAACCTTGATGGTGTTGACGGAAACGACCAGATCACGCGCGATCTCCGGGTTGGAGGAGCCGGAGATCAGCAGACGCAGGACGCGCTGCTCC
>DASZXF010000326.1:0-4248 GCA_035546055.1 Ktedonobacteraceae bacterium | reverse complement strand
GCCAGCAAGGTAATAGATGCATTACTGCCCCGGGAATGATGCTTTTTGAGCACTGTTCACAATCCATACTGTTCTGCCCAAGAAGAAGAGGAGAAGACAGACATGCCTGTTTCACGCACAAAAAGGCTTTTGTGGATGACCTGTGTGGGAGCAATTCTGCTGCTTGCTTCCGCCACAAGCGTTTTCAGCGTTCCGGCGGCTCACGCGGCCTCGCAGGCTGTTGCGCCGACCAATGCCAATATCAAATATGTTGGGCGTTGGGACACCAGTTCGAGCACTGTGTACACCAGCTACTGGCCAGGCGCTTACTTCGTGACCCGCTTTACGGGGACCACGGTCGCGATCCAACTGGCCGGTTCAGCCAATATCTATGTGAGCATTGATAATGGTCCCGATACCCTGTATTCCAGTGCTCAAGGGACGGTCAATCTCACGCCAACGCCCCTCGCTTCCGGGACGCACTCCTTACGTGTGGCGGCGCGCACTGATTATGATTATATTGCTTTCCAGGGGCTGGTTCTCGATGCAGGGGCCACTACCGTTGCTCCCACTCTCTCTACAAAGCTGATCGAATTCATCGGAGATTCGATTACCGCCGGTTATCTCGATAGCAAATACGCGCTCTCCGACTACGCCTGGCTGATCGGAGAACAGTTGGGCGTGCAACATACCCAGATTGCCCAGAGCGGCATTTGCCTGGTCGATAACATCCAGTGTTATTCACCTAACGCGATTGGCATGAGCCGGCAGTTCTTCAAAGAACAAAATCCCTCCTTCCCCAATTCTCCCAACTGGGATTTCTCGCGTTATCAGCCTGCCGCCGTTATCATTAACCTGGGCACCAACGATTCTGGTTTCAGCAGTATCACCACTGCCACCTTTCAGTCAACCTATGAAACGTTTCTGCGCGATATCCGCAGCGTCTATCCCACGGCCCGGATCTTTGTGCTCAGAACCTTCGCGGGGGTAGAGGTCGCGCCCACCCAGGCTGCTATCCAGGCAGTTGGGGATAGCAATATCCAGTATGTCGATACGACTGGATGGGTGAGTTCTTCTGACACCATTGATGGTACCCATCCGAGCGATGCCGGTCAGGCCAAAATCGCGAATCTGCTTGGTCCCATCCTCGCGGCCTACCTGGGAACCTCCTCCACTCCGACCCCGACCCCAACCGCCAGCGCGACCCCCACGCGGACGCCCACGCGCGTTCCAACCAGTACGCCGACGACAGCGCCGACCAGCACGCCAACCTCGACCACGGGTACAGCCTGTAGCGTGCATTATACAGTCACCAGCCAGTGGCCGGGAGGCTTTGGCAGCAGCGTGACGATCAACAATACCGGGACCACGAGCGTGAACGGCTGGACCCTGGCGTGGACCTTTGCCAATGGACAGACCATCACCCAGCTCTGGAACGGCAGCTACGTCCAGTCCGCTGGCAATGTCTCGGTGACCAATCTGTCGTACAATGGCACCATTTCCCCTGGAGGCAATCAGAACTTCGGCTTCAACGCTGCCTGGAACGGGAGCAATACGAATCCTTCCTCCTTCACGTTGAATGGAGTTACCTGCGCTACGGTGTAGCCGCGTGCCCATAGCGCTTTGCCGGAGAGATGGCCGTGGCTGCCAGGAATACCCTGTTCCTGGCAGCCACGGTCCATTACCTCACGGAAATCCTTCTCATCTTCCAGGTTACGGACTGCTTGCCAGGTGCTCCATGGTGGCCATCCTTGTCCGGTAACGCCTCAGCAACAGCAAGGAAATGACGCAGAGAAGACCTTCCGAGGCAGCCTCCGCCGCCCAGATTCCTGTCACAGAAAACAGGCTGGAGGCCAGTAAAAGCACCGGCAGTTTGACGAAGACAATGCCCCCCAGGGTAATCAGGAAAGCTTCTCTGGCCCTGCCGACCGCTTGAAAAGATGCCGCGATTACCACTGAAATGCCGCTCACCGGGCAGGCCAGCGACATCAAGCGTAAGGCTATCTGCCCTTCAGAGAGAAGGCCGGGTTCCCTGGAAAGGAGCGCGATCAGCGTTCCCGGGAGCAGCAGACACAGGCTACAGGCTATTGATCCGTAGACGACTGTCGCCCCCAGAGAGCGGGTAATGGTTTGCCAGACCCGGCCAAAGCGTTTCTGGCCGAAGTTATATCCCACGATTGGCTGCATCCCCTGCATGATGCCTATCTGCGGCGTGTTCAGCCCGGAATAGAGCCGGTTGACGATGGCAAACACGGCCAGGGCGCTATCTCCCCCCATGACCTTCAGCAGGTTGTTGGTGATGATGACCACCAGGCTGGCGCTGATACTTTTGCAGAACGAGGGAAACCCGATGAGGATGATTTCGGCCATGATTGACCAGTCAGCCTGGAAAGACGCCATCTTGATCTGATAGGAGCGGTTTTTGCGGAAGAAGAAGAAATAGATGCCCATGCTGGCCGAGATGGTCTGTCCCAGGACGGTGGCCAGAGCTGCTCCGGCGGTGCCGAGGTGCAGGATCATAATGAACAGCCAGCAGCAGAGGATATTGGTACTCACGGGGATCATCCACATCGCCGTCGAGTAGCGGGCATTGCCGTCAGCCCTGACAAGCGCGGAGTAGCCGGTACTGGTGAGCGCGCCGAGGAAGATAATCCGGCCATAGGCGATGGCATAGGGCGCGACATCATCCGTCGCTCCGAGCAGGCGGACGAGTGGTTGGATGAACAGCGCGCCGCACACCGTGATCACCAGCGCCACGCTCCAGAAGATCAGGAAGGTGTTGGCGACCGTTCGAGACGCTTTCTCGGAATTCGCCTCGCCAAGGGCTCTCGACACCACCGAGGCGCCACCGGCCCCCACTGTGGTGGCTACGCCCCCAAGGGCGATCAAGACCGGAGAGATGACCGATGCCCCCGCTGCGGCCAGCGAGTTAATACCGACCGAAAGGAAGTAGGTATCCGTGACGCTGTAGATGGCGTAGACCAGCAGCGAAAGCGTGGTCTGGGAAGACAGTTCCAGCAGGAGCTTCCCGATCTTCTCTGTGCCCAGGCGTTCGACCCGTGAAGATCCGGCCATGGGCGATCAGTGCTCCTTCAGCCAGTGCAGGGCTGGTCCGATCAACTGCATGGCCAGGTTGCTCACCGCGTCCGTATCATAATTGCGATAGTAGCATTCAGTTTTCATCACCAGCGCGAGATACAGGGTGTACAGGTGGCATCGTTCTTCCTCTGTGGGCGTGAAGCTGGTTTTGCCATATCCCCGCATACTTTCGGAGACGCCTCCAAAAGCTAACGCCCGGAATTGGGCCTCCATCAAGGGGTCCGCCCACAGTGCTCGCTCAAAGTCGAGGATACCGGTGACCTGGCCATCCTTGACAAAGAAATTCAGATCCCAGGCATCCCAGTGGACCAGCTGTGGTGTGGTGACTTCCTCCAGGGAAGAGGCATGTCGCAGGACAGCTCCCCGGATCTCGCTGATGGGAAAGCCCAGGTCCGCCTGCTTCCTGGCGCCATCATCCAGCACCGCCTCGATGATTTTGAGGAACGCTTCTTTCCAGGTCGCGCCGCGCAGAGCGCTGTTTCCCTCGTAGCCAAAATAGGTACCTGTAAAGCCGTTGATCCGCCGGACGATCTCGCCGATCTGCCGGTCGATGCGCGCCTGCGTCTCCGGGGATAACGCTTCTTTTACCTGCTCGTAGTTGTCTCCGGCCAGCTTCTCCATGAAGAAATACTCAGAGTCGCAGATATCGCGGGCCGTGTCAAAAGCATAAATCTCTGGTACGGGGATGGCCGGGTTCTCATGTACCAGGCGCATTGAGGCAACCTCGGTCATCATTATCTGCTGCTCGTAGGTCAGTACTTCCGCGTCCCTGGGCGGCGCGATCTTTAAGATCACCTCTCTCCCGTCTGATAACCGGACATTGTATGCCGCGTTAAACCACCCTTCCTTCAACTCACGCACCGCGTCGTCGCCGGTTGCCAGCGTGACTCCACGAAAGGCTCTCTCAACCATGCGGGCAATCTGCTCCCGCGTCTTCCTGTTTTTGGTGGCGCTTTCCATGTTCTTCCTCTCTTTTGGGGATCTGCGGCAAAACACCATCAATAATGATGGATCTTGCTCGTCATACGATCCGTGGTGGTTCGGCGGTGTTTGTCATGAAGATCGTTGACATGACACCCATTCTAGCATAAAACTGAAGCAATCGCTATCTGGCATGGGGTTGCGCTCAGGGTTTCTCTGACTGACCTATTGACCGGCTACCCGGTATGT
>DASZXF010000325.1:0-11170 GCA_035546055.1 Ktedonobacteraceae bacterium | reverse complement strand
ACTACAGCGGCGGAGGCACCTCGACCAGTCCCAACACGGTTTCGGTGAGCGGAGTGAGCAATCCCGCCCCGGCCAGCGTCTACCAGACTGATCGCGTCGGTCCTTCGTTCAGCTACACCATCCCCGGTCTGACAGCGGGCGGCACATACACGGTGCGCCTGCATTTCGCGGAGACCTACTGGACGCAGACCGGCAAACGCGTTTTCAATGTCAGCATTAACGGTCAGCAGGTTTTGAGCAACTTCGACATCCTGGCCGCTGCTGGCGGAGCAAATAAGGCGGTGGTGAAGCAGGTCAGCGGAACGGCAAGTGCGAGCGGCTCCATCGCCATTCAGTTTACCTCGGTGACGGACCAGGCCGAGGTGAGCGGCGTTGAGGTGCTCGGTGGTTCTTCTTCTGTCACACCCACGCCGGGCACGACGCCAACCGCCACGCCAACGACGGCGCCAACCGCGACCCCGACGCCCTCGAATGTCAACTGGACGACGATCTGGAGCGACAATTTCAGCGGCTCGGCTGGCAGTTCACCTTCGGCGAGCAACTGGATCATCGATACCGGTACGAGCTATCCGGGCGGTGCGGCGAACTGGGGAACCAGCGAAGTTGAGACGATGAGCAATTCGACCAGCAATGTCTACCTCGATGGTCATAATCATCTCAACCTCACCGCGATCAACTCAAATGGCGCCTGGACCTCTGGACGCGTTGAGACGCAGCGCAGCGATTTCGCGGCTCCGGCTGGCGGTATGCTGAAGATTACGGCTTCGCTGCAGCAGCCCAATCCCGCCAACGGTCTGGGCTACTGGCCGGCTTTCAGCGCGATGGGCGCGCAGTATCGCGGCAATTATCAGAACTGGCCGGGCGTCGGTCAGCTTGACATTCTGGAAGATGTCAACGGGCGCAGCATGAACGCCTCTACCTTCCACTGCGGAACCGCGCCGAATGGTCCCTGCAACGAGTACAACGGCCTGACCAGCGGACTCGCCACCTGTTCCGGCTGTCAGACCGGCTACCATGCCTACACGGTAATCATTGACCGCACCCTCACGGATGAGCAGGTGCGCTGGTACATCGACAACCAGCAGGTCTGGGTGGTCAACGAGAGCGAAGTGGGCGTGAGCGCATGGCAGGCGGCAGTCGATCACGGCTTCTTCCTGATCTTCGACCTGGCCATCGGCGGCTCTTTCCCGAACACGGTCTGCGGCTGCACTTCGCCAGGCAGTTCCACCTCGTCAGGCGGTACCCTGAGCATTGGCGAGGTGACGGTTTCTCAGGCCACCGGCACACCTCCCACGCAGATGACCACGCCTCCCACGCCCACTGGCGGCAGCGTGGTTTCCGTGACAGGCTCGCAGGGCAACTGGCAACTGCTGGTCAATGGCGCTCCCTACTACATTAAAGGCGTGACCTTTGGCCCGGCCAGCGCCGATTCCCTGGCCTATATGCCCGATCTGAAATCCATGGGAGTCAATACCATCCGTACCTGGGGCACCGACGGTAGCACGCAACCCTTGTTGAACAACGCCGCCGCTTATGGCCTCAAGGTCATCAACGGCTTCTGGCTCAACCAGGGCACTGATTACCTGAACGATACCAACTATAAGACGAGTACGCTGACAAGCATTGAGAACTGGGTCAATACCTATAAGAATGATCCAGCGGTGCTGATGTGGGATGTCGGCAACGAGGTTATTCTGACCTTGCAGAATACCTACTCAGGCACGCAGCTTGAGCAGGAACGCGTCGCCTACGCGCAATACGTCGAGCAGGTCGTGCAGGCCATTCACTCCATCGATCCCTACCATCCTGTCACGTCCACCGATGCCTGGACAGGAGCCTGGCCGTACTACAAAGCGTACACGCCTGACCTCGATCTGTACGCGGTCAACTCCTACGGGGCGGTCTGCAATGTCAAGCAGGACTGGATCAACGGCAACTACACCAGACCTTACATCATCACTGAAAGCGGCGATGCCGGCGAATGGGAAGTGCCCAACGATGCCAACGGCGTGCCCACACAGCCGACTGACACGCAGCAGGCAGCCGGCTATCAGAGCGCGTGGAATTGTATCAGCGGACATACCGGCGTAGCGCTGGGCGCCACGCTCTTTAACTACGGCATCGAAAACGACTTCGGCGGGGTCTGGTTCAATCTGCTGACCGGCCACTGGAAGCGCCTTTCCTATTACACGGTCAGGCAGGTCTACGGCGGACAGAGCGTGAACAACACGCCGCCGGTCATCTCCAGTCTGTCGCTCAGCCAGAACAGCGTGCCCGCCGGCGGACAATTCACCGTCACGGCCAGCGTCAGCGATCCCAACGGCGACGCCCTGCGCTATAACCTGATGTTCAACAGCAAATACATCGACAGCGGCACAGGTCTGCAATACGCCACCTTCACCCAGACGGGCGCCAGCACCTTCTCAGTCACCGCGCCCAAAACCATGGGTGTATGGAAAATCTACCTCTATGCCTACGATGGTCAGGGCAACGTCGGCATCGAAACGCTTTCCTTCAAGGTAGTGCCTCCAACGGTAAACGGGACCAATGTCGCCCTCGGCAAGACGACCACGGCCTCGTCCTATCAGTCCACCGGCACCGGCGCGCCCTTCCCGGCCTCAAACGCCACCGATGGCAACTTCTCAACCCGCTGGGCCAGCGAGTGGAGCGATCCACAGTGGATTGAGGTCGATCTCGGCCAGGTCAAGACCATCAGCCATATCCAGCTCGCCTGGGAAGCCGCCTACGGCAAAGCCTATCAAATTCAGGTTTCCAACGACGGCACCAATTGGACCACCATCTACTCGACCACCAGCGGTAGCGGCGGCTTCGACGACTTTGACGTGAGCGGCTCCGGCAGATATGTGCGCCTGTACCTGACCCAGCGCGGCACATCTTACGGCTACTCACTCTGGGAATTCGGCGTCTACACCAGACCGTAACGCCGCATATCAGCAAGAAGAGGAGAGGGTCACGCGGCCCTCTCCTCTTCTTTAATCTATGGAAGAGATCAGACCAGGCCGATGCCCAGTCCGCGCAAAATCATCTCAATCGCGATAGCCGCCAGCAGAGGAATGAAGATCAGACGCAGAATTTTACTGCTCAGGCGCGACAGCAAACGCGCCCCGATTAAAGCGCCAGCCAGAATGCCCAGGGCGACAGGCGCGGCAACCAGCGGAGGGATATCACCGCGCGCGAAGTAGATGCCCGCGCTGGCGGCAGCCGTCACGCCAATCATAAAGTTCGAGGTTGTCGTGCTGACCTTCATCGGCAGCCGCATCACCGTATCCAGCGCCAGCACCTTGAGCGTACCGCTGCCAATGCCCAGCAGACCGGATATCACGCCCGCGCCATACATCATCAACAAACCCAGCGGCGTGCGGCGAACCTCATACTGCACCTCGCGTCCCAGATAGCGATCAGGATACGAGCTTGAGAGGTGCAGCCAGCGCGCCCAGCGATCATTATGTACCCCGGCAGGCAGTTCCTCGCCAAGCTTGAAAACCAGCGGCCCGATAGAAAAAATCAGCACCAGGCCAAAGATGATAAAAAGCAACTGCGGCGCAATCCAGGCGGCCAGAAACGCCCCTGTAATCGCCCCCACCGTCGTCCCCAGTTCCAGAAACATGCCGATGCGAATATTCGTCACCCGGTCACGCACATACGCGGCTGCCGCGCCACTGGAGGTAGCGATGACCGCGATAATGCTCACCCCCACAGCGTACTCTATTGGCAAATGGAAGGCCAGGGTCAGCAGAGGCACAATCAGCACGCCACCACCCAGGCCCACCAGCGAACCCAGCGTACCGGCCAGCAGAGAGCAGCCGAACAGCAAGATCAGGGTCAGGAACGTCACCTCCATGTTCAGGCACCTTTTCCTAAAAAGAAGCTCAGGCAAAGCACCAGCAGAACCAGCGAGGTAATCACCACATAGCGCCGATCATGTTCCCTGGCAAAAGCCAGAATCGAGACCGCCACGCGCAGAACAGGAGTCGCGATGAGCAGCAGCAATCCAAGCGCGATATACGCCTGTGGAGTCAACAGCCACAGGCCCTGCCAGACCTCGCCCGGCGTATGGGGAAAGACCGCCAGCGCCTGTCCCGCCGCCTGCGGAGTTCGCCACAACAAAAGGCCGCAGCCCAGACAAATGATCGCCGCGCTCACAATCACCCCACCCTGCAAAATCCAGCTAATCACATCATTCAGCGCAACCCGCTCAGGATCGGCCCGGCGAAACAGCGGCATTCTCATCACAATTCTTCTCTCCTCTCATAGATATATTTCTCACTATCAAGTTTACTCCCAAACAATCCATAACACCAATACATGATTACTATCGTATTCATAACAAGGATGAATATCCTTGTATCGGGGCGCTCAGCAAAAATCACAGGAAGAGAAAGGGGAGACTGAGTAATGTAAAATAAGGTATAACTATGGCGGTTGAAAAGATTGCAAGCCAGAAAGGAAAAAAACCATGGAAATTCGGAACAAGGGAGTTCTCATTACAGGGGGCGCTTCGGGCCTGGGAGCGGCGAGCGCTCGCCTGCTGGCTGAAAACGGGGCCAGGGTGTTTATTGCTGATCTCAATAGCGAGGGTGGGGAAACATTGGCCTCGGAACTGCGCGCCAGCGGGGCGGACGCTCATTTTGTTCACACCAATGTGACCAGCGAAGAGTCAGTCCAGGCCGCTATTCAGGCCGCTACCGATGGCGGGAAAAGCCTGCATATTTTGATTAACTGCGCTGGCATTGGCATTGCTGAAAAAGTCATGGGTAAAGGCGGCGTACATAGTCTGGAGAGTTTTCAAAAAGTTATCAGTGTCAACCTGATTGGCACCTTTAACGCGATTCGCCTGGCGGTCGCGGCAATGGCCGAAAACGAGCCAACGGCAGGCGGAGAACGTGGAGTCATTATCAGCACTGCCTCAGTCGCGGCTTTTGAAGGCCAGATCGGACAGGCCGCCTATTCCGCCTCGAAAGGTGGCATTGTCGGCATGATGCTGCCCATTGCTCGCGAAGTCGCGCGTATAGGGGTGCGGCTGGTCGCGATTGCCCCGGGAATATTCGAGACTCCCCTTCTGGGTGCCCTGCCAGAACCGGCCCGCATCTCCCTGGGCCAGCAAGTTCCTTTCCCATCGCGTCTGGGCCAGCCACCCGAGTATGCAGCACTGGCAAAGCACATCATTGAAAATGAGATGTTGAATGGAACAACGATCAGGCTGGATGGAGCGTTAAGAATGGGGCCGCGCTGATCTCCACCTCAAGCATCGTAAGGCTGTGATTACTTGCGTTATTATAACGCGCGCAATTGGGAGAAGGTTCGCCGGATTTTCTCTCAGCGCATCTCCTGAAATCTTCGCCGCCCTTACCGCTTCATCCCCGCCATTCAGTAGTTCTTATGGCTCGCAGATCCCGGCTCTCTGATGAGAGTCGGGATCTCGTTTCAATTAAAGATGCCTCAAAGGCATTTTTCCTACTCTGTAAAAAGCTCTCTGCGCGAACGTGAATGCCTGTAGACCGGTAATTATGGGTGACAAGAAAAACAGTTACAGGTTATTTTCGTGGAAAATAGCGTGATTGGAGCGAATATGTTCTCTCTCGGGGCCATTCCTGGTATACTAGAGAAGCCAGAAAAGACGATCATGGTTGAGGTTGGTCATCCAACAACGAGCAGGATCTCTTCTGCTACGCACAACGGCCACAACAATGCCGGAATCAGCACACCAGAAAGAACTTCTGCCAGGATGAGAAAGGATAAAATAAAGCGGACCAGGGATGCTGACCAGGCGGAAAAACGCGAGCAAACCCCGGACCTGAGCCTGCTTTATGAAAAATATAAGCGCCCGATTCATACCTATGTGTATCGTCTGCTCGGTAGTCAGGAGGACGCCGATGATGTCACACAGGAGGTTTTTATGCGCGCTTTTGTCTCCTGGCAAGAATTATATGATCATCACAATCTGTCGCCGTGGCTCTACCGCATCGCCACCAATCTCTGCGTCGACCTGCTACGCCGGCGCAAGCGCATTTCCTGGTGGCCGCTGGTACGCCGCACGCCTGGCGCTCCCTTTGAGCGCTCGTCCGAAGATGACGCCTCTTACCTTCCCCTGGATACCGGCGGCATCCCCGAAGTCTTCGAGCGCGATCACATTCGTCTGACCCTGGCCAGGATGCCCGAAGAGTATGCCGTGGCCCTGGTGCTGAGCGCGGCCCAGGGACTCTCTTACCAGGATATCGCCGCTGTGCTGGGCATTTCACCAAATGCAGCGGCCACCCGCATTTCACGAGCCAAGAGAATGTTTGCCGATCAATACCAGCAAATTAATACAGAAGAAACGCAACCGCAGGAGAGACGAGGATGAATAATCTCGATCTGCCGCCATTTCCCGTCCCTGGCACCAGCGGACCACACGTCTGCGAGGCGGTGCGCTTTTACCTGGCGCTTGTCGATGAACTGCCCTTTGAGCAGGTGCGCATCCTCTCTGAGCATGTGAAGGAGTGCGCGGCGTGCGCGGCGGAATTTCAGCGTTTACAACAGAGTTCGCGTCTGCTGGCGAGTTTGCCGGAGAGCACTCCTTCGGCGCGTGTAGACGAGGCTATTCAGACCTTTCTGCGCGCTCAGCAGCGACCCGGTCACCGTTCGGCGGCACAGGCCTCGGCCATGGAACCGCTGGCGCGTCAGCTTCGTCCGCTTGGAGGTCGTCGACGAACCACCTTCACGCGCCGGCGCATGGGCCTGCTCTCCCTGGCTGCCGCCGCCCTGCTGGTGCTGGCCGTGGCGAGCATTCTGCTGCGCGGCGTCATCTGGCCAACCTCGAACACCACCGCGTTTCAATTGCCGGCTAATCTCTCCTGGAGTGGCTACGTGCTGCATTACACGCAGACGCAGCACGACGAGCAGGGGAAGGCCTACCAGGTTGAGGTCTACCAGGATCTTGGCACAAACCAGATGCACATTGAATCACTTATGCAAGGGACATTTGATGTAGTGGTTGTCACAGACAAGCAGGACATGCTGGGCAAAGATATGATGCATCATATCGCGCAAAAAGGGCAGGATGTCGAGGTCTGGGCGGTGGATGGCTCGGTCTTTGACCTGGAGGAACTGCGCCAGGATCTCTCAACGCAACGCGCCAGCTACCTCGGCAGCGGCACCTTCGCTGGCCAGAAAGTCTACCAGATTCGTGCCAGCAACGGTCGGATTCTCCTGCTCAACATGCACTACTTCCCGGTCAATGTCCTGCCAACCAGCGCCAACGCCAGTACGCCGATGTACAGCACCTGCGAGCTAATGCCCGTGGCTCAGGTTTCCGACTCGATGTGGGATATGAGCGTGCCCGCCGATTTCCACATGGGCAAGTTGCCCGCCAGGGCATAAGCACATTTGCCCCGCTTCTGCCAGGCAAGATACAATAAGAGGAGAGCGCACATTCGATGCGCGCCACAAGCACACGTCCACAACGGCGTGGTATGCAGAGCATTCAGCATGATGTCTGGAAGGGAAAACCATCTATGTCAGAGCAGCAAGCAGTTATTGTCGGGGCCGCACGCACCCCCACGGGAAAATTTCTGGGTTCCCTGGCGCACTTGAGCGCTCCTGAACTGGGAGCTATCGCCATCAAAGCCGCCGTCGAGCGCGCGGGCATCGATCCCGCGAGCATTGAGGAGGTGGTCATGGGCAATGTGGTCTCAGCCGGGATTGGACAGGCGCCGGCGCGGCAGGCAGCCGTCAAGGCCGGCCTCTCCGTGGATGTGCCCGCCTTCACCGTCAACAAAGTTTGCGGCTCCGGCCTCAAGGCGGTCATGCTGGCGGCGCAGGCCATTCGCGCCGGAGATGCCCAGGCCTACGTGGCGGGAGGCATGGAGAGCATGAGCAACGCCCCCTACCTGCTGCGCAAAGCGCGTACCGGCTATCGCATGGGCAACGGCGAACTGGTCGATGCAGTCGTCAACGACGGCCTCTGGTGCGCCTTTGAAGATGTCCACATGGGCATCGAGGCTGAAATTATCGCCGAAAAATTCCAGATTTCGCGCGAGGAGCAAGATCGCCTGGCTCTGGCCAGCCATCAACACGCCGCCGCCGCGACCGCCGCCGGGCGCTTCAAGGACGAGATTGTGCCCATCGAGATTCCCCAGAAAAAGGGCACCACCCTTTGCGACAGCGACGAGCCAATCCGCGCCGACAGCACAGCGGAGGCGCTGGCCCGGCTCAAACCGGCCTTTCAGGCCAATGGCTGCGTCACCGCTGGCAACGCTCCCGGTCTGAGCGATGGCGCCTCGGCCACTGTCGTCGTCAGTCAGCACTTCGCGCAGAACCACGGACTGACGCCCCTGGCGCGCATCGTCGCCTACGCCTCAGCCGCGATTGAACCGCGCTACATCTTCGCCGCGCCCACACGCGCGGTGCGCCGCGTCCTGAGTCTGACCGGCCTCAAGATCAGCGACTTCGATCTGATCGAGGTCAATGAGGCCTTCGCCGCGCAAACGCTGGCCAATGGCAAAGAACTGGATTGGGACTGGCAGCGCGTCAATGTCAATGGCGGCGCGATTGCCCTCGGTCATCCCATTGGCTCCAGCGGCTCCCGCGTACTGACCACGCTCATCTATGAACTGCGCAGGCGCGGCGGAGGACGTGGCCTGGCTACCCTCTGCCTCGGCGGCGGCGGCGCGGTTGCCATGGCCATCGAAGTCTAAAAAAAGCCTCCTTGCTTGGTGGGCTTCTTATACTATATAGTGGTGGCCTGAGAAAAAGTTATTACGTCCCATGCACTTCATCCGGCACCTGTTTTTTCAGGCCACTGCATATACGCGTTGAAATTCATAAGGTATGTGGGAGGGATTCTGTCTATGCGTTGCCTGGTCACAGGTGTGGCAGGTTTTATTGGTTCACACCTGGCTGAGCGTTTGCTGGTTGAGGGGCACGAGGTCTGGGGTATCGATAACTTCGCAACTTATTATCCACGCGCGATCAAAGAGCGCAACCTGGCTATAGCACGTTCCTGGCATAACTTTACCTTGCTGCCCAAAGATATTCTGACAGACGATCTGCTACCCTGGCTGGATGGGATGGACTGGGTTTTTCACCTGGCCGCCAGGGCTGGCGTGCGCCCGAGCTGGGGGCATGAGTTTGTCAGCTATGTTCAGGACAATGTGCTGGCAACCCAGCGCTTACTCGACGCCCTGGCCAGAGTGCGCTGTGTACGGCGCTTTGTCTACGCCTCGTCTTCCTCGGTATATGGCGAGGTCAGGCAGGTACCGCTAACGGAACAGCTCCAGCCGCGTCCACACTCGCCCTACGGCATGACCAAGCTGGCGGCGGAGCATCTCTGCGCGCTCTATCAGCGCAACCTGGGCCTGCCCGTGGTTGCCCTGCGCTACTTCACGGTCTATGGACCTCGCCAGCGCCCCGATATGGCTCTCCAGCGCTTCTGCCAGGCCGCGCTCACCCGCGAACCGCTGTCCATCTTCGGCGATGGCACCCAGAGACGCGATTTTACTTTCGTCGATGATATCGTCGAAGCTACCATCCGCGCGGCCACCTGCGCAACCGCCAGCGGAGAAGTGCTCAACATCGGCAGCGGCGTCCAGACCTCGCTGCGGGAAGTGCTGGCACTGCTGGAAGAAGTGAGCGAAAGCCGCCTGACTATTCGCTACGAACCCGCGCACCCCGGCGACGTAACGGAAACGCTGGCCGACATCTCACGCGCCCGCCAGATCCTCGGCTACACCCCGCAGATTCCCCTGCGCGTAGGCCTGACCCGGCAATTCGCGGAAATAGTCGATCTGCATATTCGAGCCGGAGGTTCCCTGGTAGCATAAAAGAACTGCATCTGACTGAGCAGGGTGTAAGAGATCATCAGGTTGCCCTTGTTCTGGCGATGAGGTAGAATCTGCTTATATCAGACATCTTTCTTCGCTCGCTATGGTTCTGGAGGGCGCCAGCACGTGGTAGAGGCTGCGAGCGCCGCTCATGCACATCAGGAGTTATGTCACATGCCAGAGCAAAGATCACTACAGGAAACAGCACAGGAGCCGCGTCCTGCCGTAGAACAGGGAACGCTCTTCGCAGCGGACGAACTGGCGCGCCTGACCATCGCCAGCCAGGAGTGGGAGGCAACGACGCTTCAACGCTCGCTCCAACGTCTACCTGAGCGGGAACATCTGATGACTACATCCAGCGTTCCTGTCGAGCGCCTGTACACGCCGCTGGATAATGCCGGACTCGATTACAGCCGCGATCTCGGCTTCCCCGGTACATATCCTTTCACGCGCGGCGTGCAGCCGACCATGTACCGCGCCAGGCCGTGGACAATGCGCATGTTCGCGGGCTTTGGCACAGCGGAGGATACCAACCAGCGCTTCAAATATCTGCTCTCACAGGGACAGACCGGCCTTTCGACTGCCTTTGATATGCCGACGCTCTACGGCTATGATACCGATCATCCCATGGCCGCCGGGGAGTTCGGCAAATGCGGCGTGGCCGTCTCCTCGCTGGCCGATATGGAGATCCTGTACGCGGATTTGCCGCTGGATCAAATCACCACGTCCATGACCATCAACAGCCCGGCATCGGCGATCTGGGCTATGTACATTGTCAACGCGGAGAAACGCGGCTTCCCGCGCGCCCAACTGGGCGGCACGCTGCAAAATGATATTCTCAAAGAATATATCGCGCAAAAAGAGTTTCTCTTCCCGCCAGAGCCTTCGATGCGCCTGGTGACGGACACCATCGAGTTCGGCACGCGCGCTATGCCGCGCTGGAACACGATCAGCATCAGCGGCTACCATATCCGCGAGGCGGGCGCCACCGCTGTGCAGGAACTGGCCTTCACCCTGGCCGATGGACTGGCCTATGTCGAGGCCGCCCTTCAACGTGGACTGGATATAGATGAGTTCGCGCCGCGTCTCTCCTTCTTTTTCGATGTCCATAACGACTTCTTTGAGGAGATCGCCAAGTTTCGCGCCGCCCGCCGCCTGTGGGCACGCCTGATGCGCGAGCGCTATAAGGCAAAAGATCCGCGCTCCTGGCTGCTGCGCTGCCACGCGCAGACCGCCGGGGTCTCGCTGACTGCCCAGCAGGCAGAGAACAATGTGGTGCGTACGACGATTCAGGCGCTCGCGGCGGTGCTGGGCGGCACCAACTCGCTGCACACCAACGCGCTGGACGA
>DASZXF010000324.1:0-2243 GCA_035546055.1 Ktedonobacteraceae bacterium | reverse complement strand
CTGCATGGCGCTCTCTATCTCGCTTGATCCCCAGTAGCCGTAGAGCGCGGGATCAAACATATCCCCCAGCCAGTGGAGAATCACCGGCTGTTCGACCTGGCGCAGGATTCTGCTGTAGACGCGCACGTAGTCGTCGGGGGTACGCGCGCAGGCCGCCAGGGCGCGGCTGGCCATCAGAATGATCTGCCCGCCATGCTGCTCAATAAAGGCGCATTGCTCCTCATAGGCGTTAATCACATCGTCGATGGTGGTCGAGGGATTAAAGATCAGATGGTCGGTGCCCGCGCCACAGGCAATGCGCGCCTCCGGCAGCGTGCGCGCCTCGGCCAGCGAGAGACGAATGAGCTTGCTGGCGATGGACCAGCCCAGACCCATGCCGCGCTGTGCCGTGTCCATGGCCTCGGCGACTCCCAGACCATAGGACCACAGGTGGCGCCGATAGGCCAGGGTGGCGTCCCAATCCAGATTGGCGGAGGCCTCATGGCTGCTGGTAACCAGTGGATCGCAGACCACGTGCGCGGCGGCGAAGGCTATGCGACTGCCCGGCGCTCCCGCCACCGACGCGAAGGCGCGGGCCTCGCTCACTTGATAGTCCAGGCTGCCGCCGTCCGCGCCTGGCAGGCGTATGCTGAGACTCACCGGCTCATTCTCCTTTCGCCTTCAGTTCCGGCACATCGACCCAGCGCCGCTCCTGCCAGGATTTCAGGCCCAGCTCGGCCAGTTGGACGCCCCTGGCCCCTTCGAGCAGACTCCAGGGGAACGGCTCATCCAGCACAACATGGCGCAGGAAGCGCTCCCACTGCATCTTGAAGCCGTTATCAAAGCTTTCATTGGCCGGCACTTCAACCCAATCCTGGAAGAAATTATGATTCAACGGCTGATCGGGATTCCACACCGCGCGCGGCGTGTGAACGCGGCTCTGGACCTTGCAGTGGTGCAGACCGGCAATCGCGCTGCCATGTGTGCCGTCCACCTGCAAATTCAACAGCTCATCGCGGTACACGCGCACCGCCCAGGACGAATTCATCTGCGCGATAATCCCGCCCTCAATCTCAAACGTCGCGTAAGCGGCGTCGTCCGCCGTCACCTGGTAGCGCTGGCCCTGCTCGTTCACGCGCTCCGGGACATGCGTGGTGCCCAGGCAGGAAACCGCCGTCACATTGCCGAAAAGATGCCCCAGCACATAGCGCCAGTGGCAGAACATATCGACAATGATTCCGCCATCCTGCTCCTTGACATAATTCCAGGACGGACGCTGAGCCGTCTGCCAATCGCCCTCGAAGACCCAGTACCCGAACTCACCACGCACCGCAAGGATCTTGCCGAAGAAGCCACTATCAATCACACGTTTGAGCTTGAGCAGACCCGGCAGGAACAGCTTATCCTGTACAACTCCATGCTTCACGCCCGCCTCGTCGGCCAGGCGAGCCAGTTCCAGCGCCTCCGCCAGCGTCGGGGCGGTCGGCTTCTCGCAATAGATATGCTTGCCCGCCTTCATAGCCGCGCGCAGAGCCGCCCCGCGCTGGGATGTCACCTGTGCGTCGAAATAGATCTGATCGTTGGGGTTCGCCAGGCAGGCGGCCAGATCAGTGCTCCAGCGCTCAACCCCGTATTTCTCCGCCAGCCGCCGAATCTTCTGCTCGCTGCGCCCCACCAGAATAGGGTCAGGCCAGAGAAGCTCGCCCCCTGGCAACGGCAGTCCCCCCTGCTGGCGAAGCGCTATGATCGAGCGCGCGAGATGCTGGTTCTCGCCCATCCGCCCGGTTACTCCGTTCATAATGATGCCAATTGTCCGCATATTACCTGTCAATCCCTTCCGCATAAGCGGGTGTCCATCAGATGCCTGTAAGCAATGGTCTCTTCCCTTGTCAAAAACCTGTCGCTCAGAAGCATCTGACGCCCACCCGGCGTTATTCTACGCCGCATACTGGTCAGCATTGCGCCGTTTTCTCAATAGTAAACGTTTTCTATTTAGATAGTAACCGTGAACCCCTGTGTTTGTCAATCCCCTGCTCTGATCCTGCCGAATAGTGAGGAAGCCTGTCTCTACCAGGGCGTAATCTCATTTTTCTCATTCACTCGCCCTTCCCTGTATTCATGAGTCCTCCCCCCTGTTTCTGAGGCGGCCTCAAGCGCTGGTGGCGCCCCGCCCCCCTCTTTTTGGATCATGAGTCCTCCCCAACTTTTCTGAGGCGGCCCCAACCGTTTGTTACGCCCCGCCCCCCCCCTTTTGGATGAGGTTT
>DASZXF010000323.1:0-3048 GCA_035546055.1 Ktedonobacteraceae bacterium | reverse complement strand
GTTGGATGGGATTTCCATTTATCGTTTTCCACGCCTGGAGGCACAGGCCAGACTGCTCTCCTATGTGCTGGAATATGGCATTGCCCTCTGCTTCATTTTCTGGCTCAGCCTCAAAATCTGGCGGCGTCATGGCTTTGATGTCGTTCACGCGGCGAATCCGCCGGATATCCTTTTTCTCATAGGTCTGTTTTATCGCTGTTTTGGCAAGAAATTTGTCTTTGATCAACATGATCTCTCCCCGGAACTTTTCCAGGTGCTGGCCTCCAGACGCGTCTCCTGGTTGCTGCATCTGTTCGCGCTGCTGGAAAAATGCTCCTGCCGCTGTGCGCATCTGGTGATTACCGCCAATGAGTCATGCAAAGGTCTGCTTCAGAAGCGAGGAAGCTGTGCGGCGCGCAAGGTCTGTGTTGTGCGCAGCGGCGTAGAACTGGAGCCTGTTGAACTGGTAGCTCAGCCCTTTTTTCCCAGCAGGAAAAAGTATGTGCTGGCTTATGTTGGTGTCATGGGCCAGCAGGATGGTGTGGAATATGCACTTTACGCCTTGTATTATCTCGTCTATATATATGGACAGAGAGACGTATCGGCGGTCTTTATCGGTAGTGGAAGTATGCTCGGTGAACTGCGGGCGCTGGCGCATCGTTTAGAACTGGATGACCATGTGTTTTTCACCGGCTGGTTGGAGATGCGCGGCGTGAGGAGCTATCTGGCGCAGGCGGATATCGGGCTGATCCCGGACCCTCAGAACGGCTTGAATGAGTTTTGCACGCTGCTCAAAGCGCTGGAGTACATGGCGATGGGGTTGCCTGTGGTCGCCTTTGATCTCGCGGAGACGCGTGTTTCCACCGGGGACGCGGCTCTCTACGCCAGACCAAACGAGGTGGCGGATTTTGCCTGGCAACTGGTGCTCTTGCTTGACCACGAGGATTGGCGCTGGCGTATGGGGGCGATTGGCCGCCAGAGGATAGCGGAGCTGTTCAACTGGGAACGCAGCAGCAAAGATCTCCTGGCAGCCTATGAGAGACTGTTTGTGTGCGAACAGGCAGGACAGTCAGGACTGGCGAGCGATCCATAAAAAACGAAGTTGAATGGGCGAGAAGATAGAGCGTTTTCTCGCCCAGAGTATAGACGAGGTGAAAAGAAGGTGAGGATATGGCGACAACCTATCTGGTGACGGGCGGAGCCGGTTTCATCGGTTCGCATATCGCGGCTGCGCTGCTTGAGCGCGGGGAGCGAGTGCGTGTTTTTGATAATATGCTGGCAGGCCGAAAAATCAATCTGGCGGCGCTGGGGGGACGAGCAGAGTTTATTGAGGGGGATGTGCGCGATTATGCCGCGCTTGCGGAGGCCATGAAGGGCGTTGAAGTGGTCTTTCATCAGGGGGCTATCGCTTCCGTGCCGCGTTCAATTGCCGATCCGGCTGGCTCGCTGGAGATCAACGTCACCGGGACGCAGAATGTGCTGCTGGCTGCTCGCGAGCAAGGGGTGAGGCGCGTGGTCTATGCCAGCTCCTCGGCAGTCTATGGCGACGCGCCGACCCTGCCCAAACGCGAGGATTTGCCTACCAATACCCTTTCGCCCTATGCTGTCCACAAACTGGCCGGCGAAATGTTGTGCGAGGTTTTCACGCGTCTATATGGACTGGAAACGGTCGCGTTGCGTTATTTCAATGTCTTCGGTCCGCGTCAAGACCCGGCATCCGAGTATGCTGCGGTTATTCCGCGCTTCCTGACGATGTTACTTGAAGGCAAGCGGCCTGTGGTCTTCGGCGATGGTGAGCAGACGCGCGATTTTGTGTACATTGCCAACGTTGTGCAGGCCAATCTAAAGGCAGCGGTCGCTCCAGCAGCGGTCGGGAGAGCCATGAATATCGGCTGTGGCGAGCGGATCTCGCTCAACGAGGTTTTGCGTCTGGCGGGTGAACTGCTGGGAATTACGGTTGAGGCGGAGTATCGCCCGGCGCGTCCCGGCGATGTGCGCGATAGTGTCGCCGACATCAGCCTGGCCAGAGATCTGCTTGGTTATCAACCTGAAATCAGCTTGCGAGCAGGTCTGACTCGCACCCTGGAGGCCATCCGCGCCGCATCATTGTAGATGCTTTGAGGAAATCGTCCTGTGCGCTGCTGTATTCTGCCTGGGCGGGTGCAGGGATCTCCTGCCGGCTGACTGAAGGGCCGGCTTTCATCTGGATGTTGAACACGGTGGCACCGAGCCGGCTTTCATCTGGCTATTGCGCGCAGTTGTAGCGGGCGTGTCGCGAAAGATCGGTATCAGGTGGCCAGTTTGCCAGCGGGCTGATAAGAAGATGAGGTTGTGGTGGCACTCGCGCTGGGTGTCGCCGCTGGCGTGGTAGAAGGAGTGGCCGACGGCGTGGTAGAAGGGGTTGCTGATGGCGTGGTAGAAGGAGTAGCCGACGGCGTGAGAGAAGGAGTGGCCGATGGCTGATAGGTAGGGAAGGATGGCTGTGTCGGCGTTTCCAGGGGCAGCGTCGGTGGCGGCGGAAGCATCGGAACTTTTACCGGCGTTTCGTTGTTGGAACAGGAAACCAGCATCAGCAAGAGAAGGAGCGGCAGGCTGTAGAGAAACCTTCTGAGTGTCCGAAATGGTAAATATGCTGGCGCTTTTCTCATCTATTTCCTCCAGGCGGCAATGCTACATCTGTTTTTATGAATATGATTTAGTATATCCCAGGGCGATAGCAATCACAATATGCCCGAGAGCAGGTAATGGATCATGCCGGATGTTTGTCTCATTGGCCAGTATGCTTCATGCCTGCCCGGTGCTGCTACGCCCTCGCCACCAGAAAAGAGGCTCATGAGCGGTGGGCGCGGTTCGCTGCCCAGATCCTCTCTTTTTATGGCTAGTAATTGGTCAAGGTCCAAACGCAAGGCCAGCAACGCAGGAGTGCAGAGGGCAGCAGCCCTTTGCCGGGGAGCGGGGTGTCCCCGTCTCTCCTCTCTTCCCTATCAGTCATCCCCAACTTTCCCAGCACCGCAAGGCGCGTTTCCCCTCCCCACCCAAGGGAAATGATGAGGTTTGGGGGGGGGGGGG
>DASZXF010000322.1:0-10241 GCA_035546055.1 Ktedonobacteraceae bacterium | reverse complement strand
CCCAGGGGCGTCCCATGCGCCCGTTTGCGCGCCCGCAAGGCGCGTCCAAACGGGGTACGGACAGAGAGCACGTAACTGAACGCCCACCAGGAAACAGGATCGTTGAGCAACGGCAGATAGCCAGGATCGCGTCCCGCCAGCCAGATCCGTTTGCCGGACCAGCGTTCTTATAGCCATAGACTCTAAAGAAAAAGATGGGTTCCTTCACGCCGGAGCGGTAAACAGTGGCCGAAAAGGAGCCACAACTGTTAGAATAGCTTCGGGTAAGGGCATGTCTCTTCTCCTGGAGTAAGAGAGGTTGGCAGTAACGCTATCTTATCTCAACCGAAGAGGTTTGCCTCCTTCCTTAGCAAAAGGCTTGCCTGTCGTTCAAACGCACACGCCATCGGGAGAAAGGGAGCGAGGTCAGCCTGGTGTGGCCTACTCTTCCTCGATGTGCTGGACGCGCCCGACCTGCCCATCGACCAGTCGTACCTTGATTCCATGGGGATGAGAAGGGGAGTTGGTCAGAATGTCCTTGACGATTCCTCGGGTCAGTTTTCCTGTTCGCTGGTCTTGCTTGAGGACGATTGACACGGTGAGTCCTGAACGGATATGTTGACGGATGCGTCCATCTGGCATGTCATTACGCTTTCTACTGTTATCCCTGGTGAAGGGTTGTCTCTTTTCCCAGAGCGGATTTCACGTGTTTCCTGCTGTTCACTCTCATACATTGGATGAGGCGTCACCATCCAGGATCAACACCCTTTCTCTTCTTGAGCCTCTTTTGTGCTGGTGCTTTCAGGAGAGACACCATACCGGAGCCACTCGCTCTGACAGCGCGGCAAGGGAAAGCTTCTGCGGGCTTGCTCAAAAGCGAATGGACAGATCCGTTCCACGTATTGTACTCCTCAAGAGGTGCGACTGTCCATCTTTCGCATCGCATTGCGCCACAAGGCAGTAGGCTGTCACACTCATGCGCAACGTGCGCCGCCGCAGGCGGCGCGGGAAGAGAGGAAAGGCGGAGGGCACCCCGCTCCCCGGCAAAGGGCTGCCGCCCTCTGCACTCCCGCCTGGCTGGCCTTTCGTTTGGACCCTGACCAACTACTGGCGCCGCCAGGGCGCGTTTCCACTCCTCAGCGCCTGCGGCGCTTCGCAAGGGGTGGAGCGGCTCGCCAGAAGAAGCAGGACAGGTGAGGCTTGACACAGGTTCATGCTAATGTTATGCTTTCACTGAAATTTTACAGAAAATGTTGCATTGAAAGGGGATTTCCAATCGTGTCGATAACGCTCAAGGAAATTGCCAGCGAGGCTCATGTTTCGATTGGGACTGTCTCTCGCGTGCTGAATGGCCATCCCAATGTGACAGAGGAGGTGCGCCAGCGCGTCTTTAAGATTGCCACGCAACTGGGCTATTTTGGCGTGCATGGGCCTGAGCAGCGTTCTTATGAAGGCAACCGCGCGGCAAAAGAAATTGGCTTTCTCTTCGGCCCTCTGACGCCTACCGATACGGTTGGCAACAATCCTTTCTGGTCGCATATTTTGCATGGCGTGGAAAGCGCGGCCAGCGAGGTCAGAATGAAGGTTACGTACCGCTCGCTGAATACGCTGCAAAGCGCACCAGATACCCTTCTGATGACGGTTTACGAAATGAAGCTGGGCGGTATCTTGCTGGTGGGGTCCGTTGAGATGGCGATTGTGCGCCTGTTACAGAGCACCGGTATTCCGCTGGTGCTGGTGGATAATTATGTACCACAGGCCAACTGTGTGCTGGGCAATAATTTCGCGGGCGCGAAAAATGCGGTCGACTATTTGATCAGCATGGGCCATCGCCAGATCGCTATCATCGGCGGCCCCTCAATCCTGGAAGGCCCGTATCCGCTCAATCGCATTCACACGATTGAACGCCGCGCCGAGGGATACCGCGTCGCGCTGACCAACGCCGGCCTCCCGGTGTTGCCCGATCTCTACGAGGCAGGTTCTCTTTCGGTGGATTCGGGATATACTGCCTGCCAGCTCTTGCTGGCTCGCGGCACGCCCTTTACAGCCCTTTTCTGCACAAATGATGAGATGGCTATCGGCGCGATGAAGGCGCTGCGCGCCGCTGGTCTGCGCGTACCCGCTGACGTTTCGCTGATCGGCTTTGACGATCTCGATCATGTCAGGCATCTTGACCCGGCCCTGACGACGGTGCGGGTGGATAAAGAGATGCTGGGCACTATCGCGCTCAAACGCCTGCTGGCCTTGATGAGCAGCCCCGATCCGGTGAGCGTTTCCAGCATTCTGGAGGTTGAGTTAATCAAGCGCGACTCTGTGAGCCAGTGCCGCGTTTAAGGGGAATCGCTGGCTCTCACTCTGTTAATTAAAAGTTAAACGCTGATAATGCGAGGACATATGCTTCCATCTACACTGAAGATGCTGGTTTTTTTTGATTCCAGCTATCCATACCTCTGTGACCAGGGCGCGCTCTCCGAACTGATGCCCGGCGAGGTTGAGTTCATCGACGCCGCTCACCTGGCGTCCGCGCTGGAAAAGCCGGAGCCGGGAGAGGGTGAGGGGACTACCCTGGTCTCCTTTCACGGTCCCTATTTTCCTAAAACAGCCTGGCGCGCTCTGCTGCGCTTTCTGGAAAACGGCGGCAACCTGGCGATCTTCGGCGGTATGCCCTTTGCGCGCCCGGTCGATGAAGACGGGAAACCCGAGCCAGAGCAGGATGCCTATACCCGCCAGATTTTTCTGGGACCCTTCTTTCAGATCACGCCCCCTGCCAGCGCGCCTGCTTTTGTAACGACTCCTGAAGCGGCGTTTCTCCGGGATGATCCCTGGCGCCTGACGGAAGAAGATCCCGGTACCTTCTGGTCTTTCTACCCCAGGATGACGCAGGTGGACGACCACCCGGAAGAGCTTGGCTCCTCCGGTCCTTTTGATACTGTGCTGCTTCCGCTGATTCATGCCCGCGTGACAACTCCCACAGGCGCGTATCCCATCGCAACGCCCGCGCTGGTCCTGGATCAGCTCTCAGGCCGCTTCAGCGGCGGACGCTGGCTAATCTCAGCCTGGCAGCCAGCCTCGGCGCGATCCTGGCTGGACAATGCCAGGACGATACAACAATTGCTGCTCTTTGCCGCCGAGGGAGCCACACGCGCGTTTGAACTGCGCCCGGCTCTGGCCTGCTATCAACCTGGCGAAACACCCGCGCTGATCGCTTCGGCGCGCAGTAATACCAGCGTGCAGGCCCGCGTGACGGTTTACCAGCCTGGAGAAGGCGGAATACTGCAGAGCGCCGATCTGACCTTCTCGCCGGCCACGGCGCGCCAGGAACAGCGGTTGCGCCTGCCGCCGCTGCACAAACCTGGCCTGTATCTCATCGAGGCGGAATACCGCTACGCGGAAGGCCAACCGCTGACGACCCGCAGCGGCTTCTGGATCTGGGACGAGGCGCTGGTTGAGATGACACGCTCCCAACGTCTGGAGGCGGATCGCGATTACTTTACCCGCGACGGCCAGCCGTTTTTCGTCTACGGCACTACCTACATGGATAGCCGCGTGCAGCGCAAGTTTCTCCATCTGCCCAACCCTGGGCGCTGGGATCAGGACATGGCCGAGATGCGCGCCTGTGGTATCAACCTCATTCGCACGGGTCTGTGGACAGCCTGGCGCGAACTGGTCCCCGTGGCCGGCAGCGCGAACGAGGCTTTTCTGCGCGCGTTAGATGCCTTTGTGTTGACGGCCTGCAAGCATAATATACAGGTCATTTTCACGTTTTTTGCCTTCTTCCCGCTGCTTTTTGAGGGTGAAAATCCCTGGCTGGACCCGCGTTCACTGGCGGCTCAGAGCGATTTTGTGGCTCTGCTGGCCCGGCGCTACGCTGGCGTGGGACTGGTTTCCTGGGATCTGATCAATGAACCGAGCTTTGGCGATCCCAAACGCATTTTCTCCCCCAGACCGTTGCCCTCATATGATCGCTTCGAGGTGGCCGCCTTTCAGCAATGGCTGCAAACTCGCTATACGCTGAGCGAACTGCAACTGCGCTGGCGCCAGACGCCGGCGGATCTGCCCGACTGGGAACATATTCTGCCGCCTGTTGAAGCAGACTATGACACGCATCCACGCAATACCACCACGCGCCTCTCGCTCAAAGTGGCCGATTTCACGCTCTTTTCGCAGGAGATGTTTCAGCGCTGGGCGGCGCGCATGGTCGAGGCCATGCGCTCCGCCGGCTGTCAAACCCTGATCGGCGTAGGCCAGGACGAGGCGGGAACGCGCATTGCGCCGCAGTTCTACGCCGCAGCGGTAGACTATACGACGACACATCCCTGGTGGAATATCGATGACCTGCTGTGGGATATGCTGCTGGATAAGACGCCCGCGCGACCAAATCTGATCCAGGAGACCGGCGTGATGCTGGCTCGCGATATCGATGCGCGTCCCTGGCGCAACGAATGGGAAAATGCGCGCCTGCTGGAGCGCAAACTCTTCACCGGCCTGCTGGCGCGCGGGGCGGGACTGATCCAATGGCTCTGGCACACCAACGCCTATATGACCAGCGACAATGAGAACAGCATTGGTCTGCTGCGACCCGATGGCAGCGCCAAGCCAGAACTGGCCAGTATGCTGGAGTTTGGCCGCCTGGTCAGCGCCCTGGAAGGTCGCCTGCTCATCCAGAGCGCCACGCCCGATGTCTGGCTGGTCGTGCCCTATGCACAGTGGTTCACCCGCCCGGAAGCCGCGCGCCACGGCACGCAGCGCGCTACCCGCGTGCTGGGCTACAACCTCGGCGTCATTCCTCAGCTCATCGGCGAATATCAGCTCGCCAGCCTGACCGCCGCTGACAAGCAGCCACGCGCGGTCATTGTACCAGCTCTGCAATTGCTGACCCGCCAGGCCTGGGGACACCTGCTGCGCTACATCCACGCCGGCGGAACCCTGCTGGTCAACGGCGTGCTCGCCCGCGATCAACACAATTTGCCGTTTGATCTCGAAATTGACGACCTCGACCACGATCTCCCCTCCACGCCGATCTCGCTCTACGAAAATCTGACCCTGGACAATGGGGAAACGTACCAGCTTTCCTTCCAGCATGAGGCCACTAATTATGTCAAGAAAGCACACAATCAGGTGCGCACATATCGGCATGGCGCGGGTCAGCTCATCTGGTGTGGTCTGCCCCTGGAACTGGCTGGCGAAACGCCCACCCTCAACGCGCTCTACCGCCAGGTGCTCCGGCATTCGCCAGTAGAGGACGAAAACCTGCTCAGTTGCCCGGTCCTGCTCGTTCAGCGCCCCATCAAAGGCGGCAAACTAACCCTGGTCGTCTCCGAAATCAGCAATCCGCAAACCCTGCTGCTGGAAGAAGATGGCGTACAGCTCACCATCGAACCCAACCGGGCCGGCGCGCTCATTCAGGAGCACAACGGCAGCACTCAAACCTTCGGCGGCCTGCTACTATCGTGAATGTAGAGACGCCGCTTGCCTGCATCTGTCTCATTGAAAAACAATGTTTCTTGACAAAGACAGACGCAGGCAAGCGGCGTCTCTACATTCACAGCGTGCTTACATACAACTTCTTCTATTTATTGGGTGTCATAATGGCGTAGAAGCCGCCCCAGAGTTGCAGGAAACGTGTGCGGGTCATCTGCGTCATGTTTAATTTGGAGGAGTCGGCCAGGTAGACGGTGCTGGAATTGCCACCACGCACGACCAGAATATGTCCTGGCGGATATCTGGAAGGGGGAAAGCTGACAATCACCGGCGTACCGTGGTTCGCGGCGGCAATGACCTGATCCAGGTTGAGGTTATGTCCCCAGGTGGTTTTGAAGCCAAACTGCTTGCCTGTGTTCTGAATACCCCCTTCTTCCAGCAGCCCCTCTTCAGGCGTGATCTCATGGATTTTTGACTCGACGGCCAGAATGTCGGTAATGCGGTATTTATGGCCATAGGCGTTGATGACCTCGGTCATCGAAGCCGCCGAGCAGGCGGAGTAAGCCCAGGTATTATATTCTTGCGTGGAGTTGTATTGCGCGAGATCAAGCTGGCCCAGGCGCACAAGATGCTGAGTGGCGGTGTAGGTTGGCGCGGTGGCGGTTGGCGCTGGCGCAGTCTGGTTGCTGGCTCCAAAAACCGCAGGTACCCAGAGCAGGGTGCGCGGTCCTGTGAAACTGAGCAGATAAAAACAGAGCAGGAAAAGCGCGACCAGACCGGGGATGGTGACTTTCCATGAACCAAAACGCCCCCAGAAGCTTCCATCAATGGCGATGGAGGCGGCGGCATGCCTCACTTTCGGCGATCTCACCGGCTGCGGCTGTACCACGCGCAGTTGCGTCTGTGTCTGGCTGGCGCGGGCCTTGAGCGGCTTCAGAGCGATATCCGGCTCAAGCACATCTGGCACGCGTTTGATGCGCGGACGAGCTGGCGCTGGCCGCGTCCTCATGACGCGCGTCTCTTCGGGCGCGATGACTCTGGCCGGCTGGATACGAGAAGCTTGAGATCTGGGCGAAAGGAATAGACCAACAAGGGTAATGACCAGGGCGATGGCAAACATTACCAGGACGACTGGCATAGACGGTAACTCCCTATGTCTGGCAGAGACAAACTACGAGGTCCAATCAGACAACCTCTGCGATATATTTCTGGTTCTAACTATACCATAGAATTTCAGAGTATTGCAATGTAAAAACGTGGACACAGCGCCTTTTTGCATACGCATCCCCTGGCTTTCGCCTTTCCGCTCGACCAGGCCCATGCTGACCGCAGCCGCGCCAGGAGAGCGTTCACACCCTGGCGATGATTGTTATGCAGATCCGCATCTCACGAGAGTAAGATGAGCAGACAGATTTCCTATCTCAGCGCAACCCTGATTTCCGGGTCGAAAGCACGGGCAATACGCGGATCTCTGTCTGTCCACTGGCGAAGTGACTTCCTGCCGGGCTATAATCAAAGGGCCAGGGATAGACTGGCGGCAGGAGAACAGAGGCAGCAGCGGTCGGGGAACCTTCCTCACAAACATAACGTGCCTGCTCCTTGCCTGCACATAGAAAGAGGTTAATCAAGTTTGAAATACGGTATCTCACTTCCTAATGGCTGGACGATGAGCCTGGTGGGTATTCAAGACCCCGTTGAAGCCTATGAGACGATGACGAATGTGGCCAGGGCCGCTGATGAGACGGGCTTTGAGGCAGTGTGGATGGTCGATCACCTCCATACATTTCCCACCCCGACGCAGGAAGTTACCTTTGAAAGCTGGACCTCGCTGGCGGCCATCGCCCGCGATACCAGGCGCGTCCGCATCGGGCAGATTGTGACCTGCAATAGCTATCGCAATCCCGCGCTGCTGGCCAAGATGGCGAGTACACTGGATGTCCTGAGCCATGGCCGTTTGAATTTCGGCATCGGCGCGGGCTGGTACGAGCATGAGTACAGGGCATATGGCTATCCTTATCCCGACGCCCCTGAGCGTCTGCGTATGCTGCGCGAGGCGCTTCAGGTCATTCATGCCATGTGGGAGCAGGAAGAGGCCCATTTCGAGGGCACGTATTATCAGGTGCGCGGCGCCATCAACCAGCCCAAAGGCGTGCAGAAGCCCCATATTCCGATCCTGGTCGGCGGCGGTGGCGAGAAGGTCACGCTGAAGCTGGTGGCTCAATATGGCGACGCCTGCAATGTGGGCGGCGACCTGGCGACGGTCAAGCACAAACTCGCTGTACTCAAGCAGCATTGCGAGGCGGTAGGACGCGATTATAGCAGTATTTACAATACGACCGGTTCGTTCTGCTCTATCGCTGATACCGATGAGGAAGCCCTGGCCCTGGTTCCTGAGAAAAACAGGGGCAATCTCAGGGATACCTCGCTGGTGGGCAGCCCGGCGACCATTCGCCAGCGCATCGCGGCTCTGGAAGAACTGGGCATTCACGAAATCATCATCGATTTCCCCAGCGCAAGCGATCTGACGCCGCTGTATCGCTTCGCGCAGGAGATTATCGCACAATAAAAAGAGGTTCCCGCGACAGACGTGGCGGCTACCTGGAATCTTTCCAGGCATCTCACATGTCCGTCGCGGGCTTTTTCAATGGACCAAGGATAGACAATCGCAAATAGAAAAGACGGCCTTACTGCTGCGCCAGCGTTTCGTAGCGTTTGCGCAGCACTTTTTTGTCAAATTTGCCGACGCTGGTTTTGGGTACGGCGTCGATAAAGACCAGTTCATCGGGCAGCCACCATTTGGCGACCAGGGGACGCAGGTAGTCGAGAATCTCTTCTTTGCTGACCTGCCCGACGTAATCAGGCTTGAGGACGACGCAAGCCAGGGGACGCTCGGACCATTTGGGATGGGGAATGCCGACCACGCAGGCTTCCAGCACTTTAGGATGCCCCATGATCAGGCCTTCCAGTTCCACGGAGGAGATCCATTCACCCCCGGATTTGACCAGATCCTTGGTGCGATCAACCAGTTGCAAACTGCCGTCCTGATCCACTACAGCGACATCGCCGGTCCGCAGCCAGCCCTCGGCGAATTTAGCGCTGGACTCGCTGTCTTTATAATAGGCACGCGCGATCCAGGGACCACGCACCTGGAGTTCGCCATAGGTCTGATTATCCCATGGCACCTCCTGTCCGCTTTCGATGTCAACCACGCGGAACTCGACGCCCGGGATGACGGTTCCCTGACGCGCCCGCACCTTCATCTGTTCATCGACCGGCCAGGTCAATTGATGGCTGCGCAGGCGGCTGATCGAGGCCAGCGGCGAGGTTTCGGTCATACCCCAGGCCTGCACGATGGTCAGGTTGCGCCGCGCCATGTTCTCAATCAAAGACTGTGGCACGGCTGAACCGCCACAAATGACCATACGCAGGGACGAAAAGTCAAAGGCTTCGCGCTCCAGCAGATTGAGCAGGCCAATCCAGATCGTCGGCACACCTCCCGCGATGCTCACCCGCTCCTCCGCCATCAAACGCGCGATACTCAAGGGGTCCATATGGCGTCCGGGAAAGACCTGTTTGGCTCCCATCATCACCCCGGCATGGGCCAGTCCCCAGGCGTTCGCGTGGAACATCGGCACCACTGGCAGAACGGTATCCTGCTCGGATAGCCCGATGCCATCGGTCATGCCAACCCCCATCGAATGCAGAAACGTCGAGCGATGGCTGTACACCACCCCCTTGGGATTGCCAGTCGTGCCGGATGTGTAGCACATGGCCGCCGCCGTGTTCTCATCCAGTTCCGGCCAGGCATACTGCTCAGGCTGGCCAGCAATGAACGTTTCATAAGCGACGGAAGGCTGCAACTTGCCGGTGGCGTTGGGCGCCTCGCCCATAATCACGTATAGCCTGACCGTAGGAAGCTGGTCCGCCAGCCCCTCCAGCAGCGGCACCAGGTCGCCATCCACAAAAATGATCTTGTCCTCCGCGTCGTTGATGATATAGGCCAGTTGTTCCGCGAACAGGCGGATGTTCAGCGTGTGCAGGACTGCACCCAGGCAGGGAATGGCAAAATAAAGCTCCAGGTGACGATATGTGTTCCAGCCAAAGGTGGCGATGCGATCCCCCTGCTGCGTTCCCGCCTCCTGGAGCGCGTGCGCCAGTTGTTGCACTCGCTTGCCCCACTCGGCATAGGTGTAGCGATGCTTGCCCTGCGGGGTCAGGGTGACAATCTCTTTGTGCTGAAACAGGCGCACTGCGCGATTGAAGAAATGGGGCAGGGTCAGGGGATATTCCATCATTAAGCTATCCATCAGTGATACTCCTTTGACACGCGGCTAGACCAACTCTATCGAGTACTTCCATAGGACTCGCATCTCTTTCCTTCTATTGTACTGGTTTATGGTGATTACGCAAGGGAGAGCAACACCTGTCAGACGCTTACTCTATTGATGGGCACGAGGAAAAACAGAGATCAGACACGCTATAAACTCGCTCTCGCTTATACGATATCAATGCGATTGTCAGACGAGGACAATTTTCTCCTCCTCTCTCATCATTTTCTATTTATTTCAATGAGTTAAGAAGCCAGATAATCGGATAGAGATACGGTCTTCTTGTGAAAAGCCGCATTGTTTACCCAGGGAAAACCCTTGACAGCCAGTTCATCCATATGTTACTATCCCCACATAGGAAAATTATTTCAATGAAATAATTAAATCAAGGAGCGATGAGAAGGAAAAATGGCAAGCACTCGTACAGGCCATAAACGGCTCTTACGCGATCTGAACCAGAGCGTTATCTTTAATCTTATTATGGAACATGGCCCTATCTCGCGTACAGATCTG
>DASZXF010000321.1:0-2546 GCA_035546055.1 Ktedonobacteraceae bacterium | reverse complement strand
CTGGAACAACTCGTAGCAACCCATGATCCTCAGTTGCGCGTACTGCTTCCCTATGGCTCAGCCGAACTGGTTCGCCGACACCTTGCTCATATCCAGCCATCTATGGGGCTGGCCGATTGGCGCCGGCTCGCTCGCTTCCATCCAGCGCTGGTGTGTGAAGCCCTTCAGACCTGGGCGGCCTCGGTTCCCGGTCTCGACCTCCAGCTGGTGGCCTTTGTTCATGGCGTTCTGCCCCTCCTGGCAAAGCAAGAGCCTGATCTGGCCTTGACCCTGGTCGAAACACTCAGGCGTTCGGTCCCATTCAGCCGCATGAACCTCACGTCCCTGCTTTTGCGGCGACCTGTCCAGCTCACCGATCTCGTTTTGCGCGCTCCCGGCGATCCCGGGGCGCTGCGTTTTGAGCAGATACTCCATAAACTGGACCACGAGCGCCTGCTCTCCCTGCACAGAAGCTATCCAACGCATTGTGACATGCTCTCGGACATCTGGCTGTTCCAGCGACTCTCTCCCGCCAGGCGCGCGGAACTTTATCTCTTCCTCGTCCCTCACTGGCGTGATCAGGGGCAGTATGAACGCCCCTCCGCTGATATCGTAGCCTCGCTTCCTCGACCCCTGCGCGAACAAGAAGGACGCCGCTTGCTGGCCTTGCCTTCCCTGGCAGTGCATCCAGAAGAGCGGCTGACCTATGCGGCCTGTCTTCCCTGGGACGAAGCTCGCGGCGTGCTTGATCCCTTTCTGCGCGATCCCGGCGAAAAAGTGCGGACAGCAGCTCTGCAAACCCTCATACGAGTCGCGAGCGTTGAACGCGTGCATCTGCCCACGGTCCTGGACATCATTCACGCTCATCTTCACGAACCCGATCCCATTCGTGGCTCTATCCTCAACAGTTTGAATGAACTTCCGCGCAGCATCTGGCGCACAGAACATCTGACACACCTGGACAGGATCATCCAGCGTGTCATTGATGCTTTTGACACCTCAACCTTCACCCTTGGCGCGCTGTTTCTCCTCATCACGCGCCTGTTACCGTGCGCCCCTGAGTGGAGTGCCACCTGGTTCGCGCGTGCTGCTCAGGCCCGTGGTATTACCTTTCAATATGGATGCATCGATCATCGCCTTTCCGATGCTGATGTCCGACACCTTGGGCCAGCGCTTCGTCCTGTCCTTACGTCCTGGGCAGAAAAAGGGGATGAAGAGAAACTCCAGTCGCTCCTCTCTGTATGTGGCAAGCGTGTGCGCGTGTTTGAGGAATTGCTGGATGCCCTCGAACTGATCTTCAAGCGCAAGCTTTCGTTTGATTTCGGCAATCAGATCCTGCTCACCCTGAGCACCTATCGGCCAGCCCGCGCCGCGCAGCTCATCCCGGAATTGCTCCAGGGGGATCGTCACTGGATCACCTATCCCGTTGTGCTCACCTATCTCCTCAACCAGCGCCAGGATTTGTTGACCCCATTCCTGAAACAGCCGAAATGGTGTGATCTCTTCAACGACACGAACGACAGTCACTGGCGGCGCGGCTCACGGCCCCTGCGCAGAGGCTATGCGCGCTGGACGGCTCGCCAACAACTGCATTTTGCTCGCACCCTGCGCGCGGTGATTCTCGATGAAACGAATGATGATGATATGATTGGCAGAGCCATTCGTCGCCTGTTTGCTTTGCCAGCTATTCCCGACCGTCATCGGCTGGCCCTGACAAAGCATCAGCGACCAGTCGTGCGCGACCTGGCCTTGATCCATTTACGCCTGCTCGATAACACCACGCCTGTCCTTCCGATCCTGCTGGATGCCTTGCAAGATGACCGGGCAATCAGAGCCATGTATGCGCTACGACCGTGGCTCTTCGCTCTTCCGCCACACCGGGCGCTAAACATCCTGCGCAGCGTGCCCCTTACCAGAGTCACCATAGCCAAAGAGAAAATCCGTTTGCTCGCGGAGCTGCCAGGAGAAGAGGCGTTTCAGGAGTTGCTCATGCTGGAAAAGCAAGCGTTGCACCGTGATGTACGCGCCGCGCTGGTGCGCGCTTTCGGGCAGCATCTGGAACGAGACGACGCCTGGCGTATTCTGGAACGAGAAGTCAGTTCATCCGACAAGGTCATTGCCATCAATGCGGCGCGTTTAAGCCTGAGCCCCTCACCGGCGAAAGCGTACCATGCACGCCGGCGTTTTCGGAGCACTGATGATGATTGGTCTCGTTTCTTCACCATGCTCTGGTCTTCGGAATGGAATACCGTGACCCTGACCCACCTGGCAGGAGAACATCTCTCGCTCAAAGCGCAGCAGCGATTGATGCACCTTTTCGCGCTTCTGCTGGCCCGCCCGGAACTGGATGTGCGAACGGCGGTCCTCAACGGATGTACGCGCCTGCCTGCCGCAGACGAGGGGCAGGAACTCCTGACACGTCTGCTGGAAGCGATGGATGCGAATGATGAAGAGATCTGCGCCGCCGCCGCCAGCGCCATCTTTGGAACCAGTGTCCCCGACGATGCACCTGCTATCGAGCAAGGTATCCGGCGTCTTCTGCCCAACCGCCGCGCCCTTCAGAAGAT
>DASZXF010000320.1:0-3101 GCA_035546055.1 Ktedonobacteraceae bacterium | reverse complement strand
GAGGCTCAGATACATCGGCCTTGTGGGTGGCCGCTTCGGCGTTCTGCTCGCAGCGCTGAGTGGTCAACGCAGCCAACCAGTGCGTGGCAGTCTCCCGTTTGACATGGGCCGCTTTGGCTAGCGACCGACCAGAGAGACGCTGGCCATGCTGCTGCAACTGACGGGCCGCCACGTACAGGCGCGCATCCGCAGATCGGCTCGCTTCCTCCTCCTGCACTGAGCGCGACACCAGAACTGCTGACTCGACGTGCTGCTCACGCGACGCCTCCGGTGCAAGTTGCGGAGAGTGTTCCCCATTAGACACAACAAGATGGGCGCCTGGCGCCTCCTCCATTGGTTCCTGGATGCGTTGCTGCTCCAGAAGGTAAATCAACCGTCTCTCTCCCTCGTCCAGAAGCGTGTGCCTCTGCTGCTGTATCAGCGTCTCCAGCAAGGGAAGCAACGCCTGGGCGAGTTGCTCTCCCGTGAGGGAGGCGAGCCGGGTCTCGATGGCCTGCTGCATCTGGGTGAGTGCCTGACCTTGCTCGGCAAGCACCGTGGTCGTCAGGTCACTGACCGCCTGACGTACCACCTGCTCTACATCGGGTACTGACAGCGCAGGCGGCGCCTCGGTGGTACCGAGCAGATGCATGACGCGACCATAGTGAACCGCACAGATGGCGCGCGCGATGGTCAGGATACCACCGATTGCGGTGGTCGCGCCTGCCATGACTGCAGAGAGCGCAGCAGATCCCGGAAAGGCCCGGATGGTTTGCTCCAGTGCCACTGTGACCAGACTGGCAATGACAATGCGGATCAGCCACCTGCTCAGCGTTTCCGCCTGCCGGGCGCCAGCATCATTGCCCTGATCTCTGGCTTGCATCGCCAGTTTCGCCAGTCCCAGACCACCCACATCCAGGGCGAGCATTTGGACAAGGAAAACGGCGTTACTCACCAGGGTCGGAAACGTGACGCCTGGAAGAAGTTCGGCACTGGTGTAAAGGGTGGTCAGAATGAGCACCAGATGGGCGGCTTTGCCAACGAAGGTCAAAAACCAGTCGGTGAGCGCAGTGACATAGGTCGAACGAGCGAGATGCGTCCACAGGCGAGGCGACGGCTGGCCTGGGGGAAGAACACGAGGTGACATGGGCACAGTTCCTTTTGCATGATGGACGAGAAGAAGCAGACTGCACGTCCCTGAGGGGACGCAACAGGGGAGGATGGAGACGAATGCCATTGCGTGAGGACTAGCTGTCAGATGCAGGTGGTGCTGCTCCTCCCTCCTTCGCGGTGGCATCGCACAGGTGCCATGCGGACACAGCAGGCGCTGGGAGCGGGGCAGGGGAGCCATAAACAGATGTGGAACGAACCGAAACACTCCCCGCACTCCCCGCCATCACCCGCCACATGCGTTTCTTGGTGTGTCGGTCGTCCCGGCGCTCAATGTGCAAATTGTCGGCACCATAGCAGGCCCCCACGCGCTTCTCCAGCGCTTTGCCCAGGCAGATCGCGAAGCTTTTGGGCTTCTCCTCCCAGACCTGGAGCAATTCAGCCGGAAGAGCCGCAAGCAGTTGGTGCTCCGAGGAGGCAGCCGAAAACAGGGTCGCACGCTGCTCCTGCTGCACCAGTCCCACCAGGTGGGCGACCTCGATCCAGCGGGGGCCAAAGAGGGTGGCCCAGGTCAGCAGAAACGCTTCCCATTGGGTCTCCTCCTCATCAGCCTCTCCATACAGCGGGTCAAGATTCTGGAGAAAGCCAGGGACACCGACATGGCGCAGGATGCCGCCGATAGTCTGCACCCAGGGCGTAAACGTGCCCAGATGCGGAAGTGCGGGATCAAGCGGTTTACCGGCCACGAACCAGGCCCGCGCCAGCGTCAAGAGGGCTGCGATATGCTCGGCACGCGTCTCTGCCAGATGGGTGATCAGATCCGCGTGAGCAAAACCTTCGCGCATCCAGGGCCGCGAGACGCGCGGATCAAGGCGGATCTGATAGCAGCGCCGGGCCAGATCGCCCCCTACCTTGAGGTTGTTGCCGGTCGCCATCCAGGTGGCCCGGTTGGGCAACGGCACAATGGTGGAGGTTCCCAGCGGACGCCCGCCATACATCTCCGAGGTCAGCACCGCTTCCAACTTCTCTGACTGCAAGCGGCCCACGACGTTATCCAGCGTGATCAGGGGATGCCCCTCCAGGAGCAAGGCGGTGATCCGCTTGTCCCACTCCTCCTCGCTGCCCGGCGCCGGTTGGACCAGGGCAGGTCTGCCGGTGGCGATCATACTGATGCCATCGACGAGCAGTCCCTTCCCCGATCCCTGTTTGGGCGCCGTGATCACCGCCAGCGGAATATGCCGGGCAATCGCTGGACGAAGAAGGGGGGTGAGCAGCGCAGCCAGCGTGTTGGCCTGATCCGCCGGCTCCAGATAGGAAAATTCCCGAAAGCTGTCCCAGATCCGCGCCAGGGCCGCGCCCACCTCTTGCTCGGTGGGGTGTTCTGGGATCTGGCAGTGTCGCAGGGCACGAGCCGGGTGGTAGTACAGCCGCGTTGCGGGGTCATAGCCGGGTGTATCGATCACAGTGCCACCAGGCCGCAGGGTCGGCGCTTCAATGAGGGCGATCAGTGGACGGAAGGGCCAGCGGGCCGGGTCCAGGCTCAGGATATCGCGCACCACCGTTTGCGGCGGATGGATAGGCAGCAGGCGAATCTCTCCGTCCCTGGCCCGCGCGCGGTAGTAGTTGGCGGAGCGGGTGAGCAGCCCGCGCAGTTCCGCATCCCCCACCGGCAGCAGCAGCGGACGCCCTTTTTCATCCTCAACCACCCGGACGATTTTGGCCGAGCGGACAAACAAACTGGGGTGTGCCGCCTCGTGAACCTCCAGGGAAGCCAGCACCTCGTCGGTCAGTTCACGCAGTTGCTGGCTGCGGACAATGATATCGGGCAACCCCGCTTTCTGGGCACAAAACGGCGCCTCAGCGGGCTCCTGGCTGGAAGCGGGTTCAGTCGCTTCGACCGGGCGCAGACCATAGACGGGTGGGGTGTGTGGGTGTTCGGCATAGTCAGACATGATGATCCTCCCTGGGTGATGAGTGAGCATCGGATGGGTTCGAGCCCTGATAGATCGTGG
>DASZXF010000319.1:0-12022 GCA_035546055.1 Ktedonobacteraceae bacterium | reverse complement strand
ATCATTTCCCCTGGGTGGGGAGGGAAAACGCGCCTTGCAGTGCCGAAAGCATTGGGGATGACTGATGTTACCTTTTCCAGGGCGCGGAAAGTTTATCTAATAAGGCAAATTCATCGGCGTTGAGCTGCCAGTCGAGGGCGGCGAGGTTTTCGCTGACGTGGGCGGGACTGATACTGCCTGGGATAGGAATCACATGCTCGTCGCGCTGGAGGAGCCAGTTGAGGGCGACCTGACCAATGGTCCTGTTATGGGCGCTGGCGAGGTCGCTGAGAGCCGTTTGCAGAGCTATCTTTTGCTGCTGGCGGGTCTGGCGTCCGCGCTGGAGGAGAGGAGAGAACAGAGTCGCCAGGCTGCGCCCGGAGACGGCGGGAGCGGGTTCGTTGACCGCCGGCTGGAGATTCAGTTGACCGCTTTCCAGGGGTCGATAGGCGATCAGGGCCACGTTTAATTCCCGGCAGGCTTCCAGCACGCCATCGCTCTCAGGCTGGCGATGGAGAAGGCTGTAATGCACTTCGTTGGAGGCCAGCGGAATGTCATAGCGAGCCAGGCGAGCGGCGGCCTGGCGCATCTGGCGAGCGCTAAAGTTGCTGACACCCACGGCGCGAATTTTGCCAATGCGTACGGCCAGCGCCATCATATCCATCAGCGCATCCACGCGCATGAGAGTATAGGGCCAGTGGACATGATAGAGGTCGATGGTTTCAACGTTCAGACGACTCAGGCTGGCGTCCAGGGCGTCCATCAGCGCGTGCGGCGAAAGGCGATTGGGCAAGGGGGCGAATTTGGTGGCGATGGTCACCGGGCGCTGGTCCCGGCCCAGGCACTCTCCAAGTACACGCTCAGATTCACCACCTGTATAGATTTCGGCGGTATCAAAAAAGGTGAGGCCCGCATCCAGAGCGGCCTGGTAGGTTTGAAACAGGGCATCATCATCTTTGCTATTTTTGCCCCCCCATCTATTTGTCCCAAGTCCCAGAGCCGAAACCTCTATCCCCGATGCTCCGAGCAAACGTCGCTGATTCATCTGCGTCATTGGACTCTATCTCTTTCTTCTCCAGCAGTATGGCGGCCTGTTCAGGTAGCTCTTTTCCATTGTATGCAATTGACACGAAATGGTAAAGATGCCCGTTTACTGAGCTAGGAAGATCAGGTCATGCTTTTTCCGCCGATGATGTCAGCAGAGAGTTGTGTTTTGGCTCATGTTTGTGATACAACGATAAGATATGGTGCCAGCATCTTCCTGGTGGATACGTTGTCTGAAAAAAGGGGTATGACATATGTCGAGACCGATCACTATCGAAGATCTCTATGAGTTCAAGTTTTTGAGCCGCCCACGCCTGTCACCGGATGGACAGCGGGTGGCTTACGTTGTAACCGAGATTGATGGACGCAAACACGCTTATCGCTCGGCGATCTGGGAAACGCCCGCAGCGGGCGGCGAGGCCAGGCGTTTGAGCGCGGAACCGGCGAATGCGACCGATCCGAGCTGGTCGCCTGATGGGCGCTGGCTGGCCTTTGTGTCGGAGCGCGAGGGCGAGGCGAGCCGCAAGGCCAGCGAGGAACAGAAGAAACTGGGCAAGGGGAAGCCGCAAATCTGGCTGCTGCCCACGCAGGGCGGCGAAGCGCGCCAGGTGACATTCCTGCCTCACGGAGCTTCTTCGCCGGTCTGGTCGCCAGACGGCCAGTGGCTACTGTTTAGCGCCCCGGTCGGTCCGCTGGACGAAGAGGGCGAGGACGATCAGCCGCATCCCAAAGCGCGCGTGATCGACCGCCTGTGGTATCGTCTGGATGGCGCGGGCTTTATTTTCGAGAAGCGTTCCCATCTCTTCCTGCTGAACGTGGCAGGCGGCGAGGCGGTGCAGTTGACCGATGGCGACTGGGACGATGGTGATCCGGCCTGGGCGCCCGATGGCAAAACCCTGGCCTTTGTCTCCAGTCGGCAAGATGACCGCTGGCGCGCGCCTTCACCTGATCTCTACACCCTGACGCTCGTCGATGGACAGGCCGGCGAACTGCGCCGTCTGACCGATGGCACGCTCAGTTGCGCCGCGCCCGCGTGGTCGCCGGATGGGCAAACGATTGCCTTCCTGGGCGGACTCAAGTGGAAATCGGGCGGGCATATCGATCTCTATACAACGTCCGCCAGCGCCGACCAGGCGCCCGCGACGAATCTGACCCTCGCGTTTGAGGGCAGTTTCCAGGACTGGACGAATACCGATGCCGATGCCAGAGATGAGCATGGCTCCCCGCCGCCGATCTGGTCGCCCGATGGTCAGACCATCTACGCCCTGGCCGCTCAGCGCGGCGCCACGCGCGTCTTCGCGGTGACCAGCCAGGGCCAGCATCAGCAGCCCGCAGCACTGACGCCGGGAGATATCCATGTGCGCGATTTCTCCACCGATACGGCCAGGGGCAAGCTGGCGCTGTTGATTGGCAGTCCCAGCCGGCCACCGGAGGTCTTTATCACCACCACCGATGGCAACGGCGAGTTGCGCCAGCTCAGTAATGCCAATGAGCAACTCTTCAGTCAGCTCAAGCTGGGGACGCTGGAGCGCCTGGCCTACACTGGCGCGGAGGGCTGGCCCATGGAGGGCTGGATTCTCAAGCCACCCGACTTTGACCCGGCGAAAAAGTATCCGCTGATCCTGCAAATTCACGGTGGACCGCATACCCAGTATGGCTATGGCTTCTTCCACGAAATGCAGGTTCAGGCCGCCAATGGCTACGTGGTGCTTTACACGAATCCACGCGGCAGTAGCGGCTATGGACGCGAGTTCTCCCTGGCAGTACGCGGCGACTGGGGCAGAGTAGACTCGCTGGACATCATGGCCGGGGTGGACGCGGTGATCGCTCAGGGCTATATCGATGAGCAACGCCTGGGCGTGACCGGCGGCAGCTATGGCGGCTTTATGACCAACTGGCTGCTCGGCCACAATGATCGCTTTAAGGTCGGCGTGACCGACCGCTGCGTGAGCAACCTGGCCTCGATGTTTGGCGCCAGTGATGTCGGGTGGAACTTCGGCGATGACGACTTTGAGGCGGTTCCCTGGGAAAACCTGGACAAACTCATGTTCCATTCGCCCATCACCTACGTGAAAAATATCCAGGCTCCCTTGCTGATTGTTCACAGCGAGAACGATTTGCGCTGCGGCATCGAACAGGCCGAGCAGCTCTTTACCGCCCTCAAGTACCTGGGACGTGAAGTGCGCTTTGTGCGCTTTGAAGGTCAGAGCCACGGCCTCTCGCGCGGCGGCCATCCCCGTATGCGCCTGGAGCGCCTGCGCCACGGCCTGGCATGGTTCCAGCAATACCTCTAAGCGAAGGTAACTAACCAGAGGTGCTGGTGCGCTTTTCAACTGCGCCCGGCACCTCTGCTATACCTTGAGCATCTGATCGAGTTGCTTTGTCTCATGCAAACCGGATTTCCCCTGTTCATCCACCTGACTGCACAGATCACGCGCCTTCTCCACCAGTTCAAGCGCGGCTGTGGGTGCGCGAGGATTGAGGCTGACCAGGTGCAGCTCTTTGTGAATCTGATCGAGAGCCACCCTGAGCTGCGTCAACACTGTGCGCTGGCGAGTCAGCGCGAAACGCGCTTTTTCCAGCACCGTCCCGCAGCGGGTATAAACCTGGCGGAAGAGGTAATATTGTCTGAGCCAGGGATAAATTCGGTCCACCAGCGTCCCTGTAGGCGGCAGAGGACGCAATTGACCACGATAGATGACATCATCCTGAATGGCAAATAACTGATGAAAGGCCTTCTCCAGGCGCTCATGCTCCCCCGCCACGCGCGCGATACGGTTGACGCGATCAGCCAGCAGATTAAAGCTGATGGCCAGCGAGGCCAGTTCATTGTCCTGTAGCATGGCGCGCGCACGATAATCGCCATTGGCAAAGCGCGCGTGAGCCTCTTTCAAGACTTCGATGCCGTATTCAAGACGTTCCTTACGCTGCACCTGCATCTGAGTCTGTTCATGCAAATGGCGCTGGGTCTCAGCCAGTTCCTCAGCCCTGCTCGCCCGTTGGAGCGCGATATCCACACTGCGCGCGTTGATCCAGGCGAGAATGGACCCCGCGATCTGCAACAGCAGGGCATCGCTGATCTCGTTATAAGCCAGACCACGATCATTGATCTGAATCTCTTTCTCCAGCAGGGGATCATGCGGCAGAAGAGCGAAAAGGGCGATAATCAATCCAAGGTGAAAAATCGTTAAAAAAGGTAATACACGTCGAGGTAGAACAATCCCTCCGATCAGAGTGGCAATAAGGAACAGATCAAAATCCGGGATATTGCTATTTCTGATGCCGGTAGGCAGCGCGATCATCAGTATGACCAGGGTTACATCAACAGCCAGAATCGTAAAAAATCCCCCCAGGTTGATGAGTGCCACGCGATTACAGAGGAAAGCAATCAGGGCGAACACAAAAATGGCAGCAAGAGGAAGCCAGTTAATCGGAATAGCAATCGCCGTAGGAAAAATGAGGAAGATCGCAACCAGGGCTAAAGGGAGAATCCCGCTCAAGACGCGCGCCCGCCGCAAGCGCTCCTGGTCCTCCAGGGTAGCGCTAAAGCGGCTCGGGTCCGGTCCACTGAAACGCAGCCAGGCCCGCCCCAGGCGCTGCCAGATATTGTACGATACAGGTGTGATACTTCCCTCAACTGTCTTATGTCTAAAAGGCGCTTGATTGCTCGCCATAGGAAACCAGTCCTTTCCCGATCTACCAAGAAGACTTCTCTTTTCAGCATACACCCCGATCAATCTTCCACGGAACGATCTGCCTGGCATCAGGAAAAGTGATGGCCGCGATCATTTTCTCTGGCTTGACGCGCGGCAGGAACACTCTCTAGAATAAAGTCAGCATATACATAGGAGGAAAGACCATGCTTGATTACATCCACATGATCTACGACTACAATTACTGGGGCAATGGACGCATCCTGGACGCCTGCGAACAGCTCACCCAGGCGGAGCTTGACGCGCCGACCAAAAACGGCTATGCCAGCCTGCGCGCTACGCTGGTCCACACCATGCACGCGAACTGGATCTGGCGATCACGCTGGCAGGGCGTCTCCCCGCAGACGGTGCTGGATGAACGAGACTACCCCACCCTGGCCTCGATTCGCGAACGCTGGCAGCACGAGGAGCAGCAAACGCGCGCCTTTCTGGCCACGCTGACCGAGGAGAAGCTGGCGGCGGACCTGACCTACCTGAACCTCAAAGGCGTGACCTTCACTCTGCCGCTCTGGCAAACCATGGTACATCTGGCCAATCATGGCACGCAGCACCGCAGCGAGGTGGCCTTTATGCTCACGGCCCTGGATCGCTCTCCCGGCGATCTGGATATGTCACTGTTTTTGAACAGCAGAAACGGCTCTACGCGCTAAACGCAGCGTCAAATTGCTGTCCGGCGGCGTAAACGAGTGGCGGGCGCTCCCGGTAGATGGTCACATGGCCCTGGCCGTAAACGCGCCAGGAGGCCAGGCGCGCAGCCGGACCGTCATCCAGCATGCCGGTGCGTTCGTCGATGCCGAGCAGCGCCACGCCGGGTAAGAGGGTTTCCAGATGCTTCACCCAGAACTGGCCAAAGGTGTTATGGTGAGGCAAAACGCAGGCGCCCGGCAGGAGATTCAGACCTTCGACGACCTGGCGGCGCTCAGGATCAAAGTAATACTGGCACATGACCATGGCCCCGGCGCTGCTGCCCGCCAGGACCGCGCCACGCGCATACGCCTCCAGCGCGGCCTGCCAGCAGAGGCTTCCCTGGAGCGTCTGCCCCAGGTAGGCGGGAAAGCCACCCGGCAGATAGATCAGGCGGGCGCTTCTGATCTCGTCCGCCAGCACAGCCTCGTTGGCGGAAGCGGAATCGATGACCGGAATGGCCGCTACATCGCTGGCCCCCAGGCTTTGAAACCAGTTCACGCCATGCTTGCCGGCGCGCTGATGATTCTGATCTGGCGCGGCGGCGGTGGGCAGAATGCGCACCGGCACGGCAGGTCCGCCGGCCAGTTCCAGCGCGCGGCGATCCGCCTGCGCCATCTGCCCGCCAAATTCAGCGCCGCCCTCCAGCAACAGATATCCGCTCATCCCTGCTTCCTTTCAACTCATGAAAACGTCGACAGATGCATCAGGCGCTGGCGTGGTCCGTCCAGTTCCACCAGCACAACCCGCTGCCACGTGCCTAGCAGCAAGCGGTGGCGTGCATAGGGAATCACCAGCGACGGCCCCAGCAGCGACGAAAGCAGATGATCCGGCGTGTGCTCTGGATTATGCGGGTGGCGATAGGTAAGGTCGGGCAACAGATGGCGCAAAGCGTCAAGCAAATCCTGGTCCGTCCCCGGATCAAGATCAGCCGTCGTCAGCGCGCAGGTCGTATGCGCGACAAACAGCGAGCACAGCCCGTCCGCGCTGCGCTCCTCCCGCAAATAGCCCTCCACCGTATCAGTGATATCTATGATCTGATCCTTTTTACGCGTAGTAACAGTAAACGTGTGCATATACACTCCCTGAGATGTATTTGCCTCCAGTATACAACTCCAGCGGCTCAATAGCGAGCAGAACAACCTGGCCACCTGGACCTTTTTTTCAACAAAAATGGAGAGATTGCGAAAATTGGTAAAAAACCTCTTGACGAGCGCTGTTTTATCGGGTATCATCTATACGTAAAGAGAAACTTGACAAACAGCAAACGATTGATGAAACATCAATAACATTTGACCAGGAGGAGGAGATATGCAGCTTGCCAACCCCATTGTTCACCTGCGCGTCAACGGGCGCAGCGATGAACTGACCCTGAGCACACTGGGTTTGCCGGCCAGCGCGACCGATGAGCAGATCCAGGTCGCCGTGGCGCGCTATCTCGATCTTCCGGCCACAGAGCTGGCGGACCATGTGATTGTGCGCACCAGCCAGGCCATCATCGTTCGCCCCGAAGCCATTTACGGCTAAACTTCGCAGCAGATATGACGCCGGGACGTGCCCTCACAGGAAGAGCTTACATACGTTGAAAAGCGTTTCTGCAAAGCTCTTGCAACTTGTACGTCCTGGTTTGTCATGTCATAGATTCAGAGCATATGTCGTGCCGGGACGTGCTCTCACAGGGAGAGCTTACATACGACCTTTTAATCGTGCTTTATAGCTCTCGCGACTTGTACGTCCTGGTCCATTTTTCATAGACAAACATTATTTCTGTTCTGTACTCTCATCTAAAGAGCTTACAAACTGGTATTGCTGGTTCGAATCCAGCTATCTCCACCATTTCGGGGATAGAGAAACGCCCTTAAAACTTGTACAGAACAGATTTCCCCTCGCGGGGTCTTTCATATGGTATCTCGATTGGCGCGCGCTCTCACGGTATGAGCATACAAACGTTGGACTACATCTCCAGGTGTTGCGGGTTCGAGTCCCGTCAGCGGCTTTTTTCATGCCGCTGTAGCTCAATGGTAGAGCACTAGTTTTTGACTGCTCTTACAACTCGCGCGCGCTGATCTTGATATAAAAGCAGCGAAGCAGGCGTATTCTCACAGTATGAGCGTACAAACTTTTGATTTCTTCTTCGTGGGTTCGAATCCCACCAGCCACGCAAGCGGCTGTAGCCAAGTGGTTAAAGGCGAAAGTCCACTAACCGCTCCTGCAACTTGTACGCTGCTTTGCTGCTTTTCTTAACACAAATACAGTGCCAGACCGGGCGCGCTCTGATAAAAAGTGCATACACACTCTTATTACCCTGAGTGAATTGAAGGGAGTGGGTTCGAGTCCCACCGGCGGTTTCCGCTGTAGCTCATCAGGAAGAGCATACTACACTGGATCTAAGAGCAGCGGGTGCGAGTCCCGCCAGTGCGTTGCACTGTAGCTTAACAGGCAAAGCAATTGGATCTCTACTTATCTCGCTCTTTAAACTTGCGCGCCCGGTCCTGGCTCTTTTTCCCTTTTGCTCTATGGCTAAAAAACTTGTACAGCCGCTGCCGGTTCTGTACTCTGATGGAGGTGCCGCCCATGACGCAGAATGCTTCCCCTGAAACTGATGTGCGTGTGCAAATTCTCAATTCCTTCCTGAGCACGCCGCACCGCAAGCTGGAGGAACTCGCTCCCCTGCACACCAGCGCGCTTGAGCGTGATCCGCTGTTCTATGGCCACCTGGCGCCCTGGTACTTCGAGAAAGGTGAGGTACGCGACCATAAGCTGCTCTTTGTCGCGCACCTGGCGACCAGCGAGTATCCAGAATTTCGTGAGGCGGCCTGGGTGCTGTTGCAACAACTGGCTCCCTACGAGGTGGCCCGCGCGCTCGATCATACCAAAAAGGTGATTGGCAAGACGCCGCGCTCGTTCAAAGGCGCGATTACCCATTATCTGAAAACGCGCGAGGAAAATATGCGCCAGTTTGACGGCGCGGCTCTGCGCGCGCGCAAGGATCTCAAGCATCTCTACGCCAGCCTGCGTCTCAAGCCATCGCCACGCGCCCAGGCGATTCTGTTTGATGAGCAACCGCCAGAGGATAGTCCGCTGTACAACCTCAAGCGTCTGGCCAAAGCTCAGACCGCCGAGGAGCAGGCGCAGGTTATTCTGGAGAGCAAGATTCCTTATACGACCGCCGTGGGGGCGCTGAAGCAGATTACGCCGGTTGTGCTGGTGGCGCTGATTAGCTCGATGTCGCCGCAGGAGGTTATCAACAGCATGGCCTCGCTCAAGAAGCGCGGCGCGCTGGATCCCCCGGAGGTCAAGGCGCTGATCGATGAGAAACTCGCGGCGGCGACTACTGATAAGCGCGTCTCTACCATGAAGGCGAAGAAGGCTATCCAGGCCGCGCAGCTCGACAGCGAGACCGAGCGCAAGCTGACCGAAATCACCGATCAGCGCGTGGCGGCCAAGGTCGAGATCAAGCGCCCGACCGCGCTTTTTGTGGACAAAAGCGGCTCGATGTCGCAGGCTATTGAAGTGGCGAAGCAGCTCGCCGGACTGATCAGCGCGGTGACGACCGCCGATTTCTATGTCTACGCGTTCGATACCGCCGCCTTCGAGATCAAGACCAAAGTGCCAGCCGGCCAGCGTCCAGCCTTGAGCGATTGGGAGAAGGCCTTCCAGTTTATCAAGGCCAACGGTGGCACCAGCCTGGGTGTAGCGCTGGCCCAGATGGCGAAAAACCACATCTATGCCGAACAACTGCTGATCGTGACCGACGAAGGCGAGAACACGGCTCCCTACCTGCGCGATGCCTGGAAGGAATACCAGGAAAAGATGGGCGTGGCCCCGGCAATCATCATCGTCCAGGTCGGCGGTCACAACGAGAGCTTCGCGCAAGGTCTGCAAAGTCACGGTGTCGAATTGACGCGTTATACGTTTTCGGGGGATTATTATTCCATAGTGAATGTTCTGCCACTTCTCGCCATGCCGTCGAAAGCTGAGCTGGTAGAACTTATCATGGGCTACGCGATCCCTGAGCGCCCGAAGGCAGCGGTATAGGTTGCCAGCATAATGGCATGCTCACTCCAGTGGTACTTGCTATCTTAGCAGGCCCGGGTGCATGTCGTTCCACCCCAGGAAGAGGTCCGGGGCGGCGAGCGTGTTCGCCGCCCCGGACCTCTTGAAAATGAAAGATAGCTCCTATCTATTCTTTGTGCGGCGGAGCCGCGTTTCCAAAGGTGAAGATTACCGATGAGCGACGAAATAAACGCGGTTGATCTGGCTTTTGTGGTCGATACAACCGGGAGTATGGGAGGCTTGATTGCCGCTGCTCAGAAGCAGATGATCAAGATGCTGCAAGAGTTGACGCAGGCGGCTGATATGCGGCTCAACCTGGGCGTGGTCGAGTACCGCGATCACCCGCCGCAGGATCGCCTGCTCTATCGCATCTCTCAATTTACCTCGAACATGCAGAAAGCTCAGAAAGCCATCAACATCCTGAGCGCGCAGGGAGGTGGAGACGCTCCTGAAGCGGTGTTCGATGGCATTGTCGCGGCCTGTAACGAGCTGGCCTGGCGTAAGTCGGCACGCCGGATACTGATTCTGGTGGGAGATGCGCCACCGCATGGTGTGGGCGCGAGCGGCGATGCCTTCCGCGAGGGCTGTCCCTGCGGGGAGACGATTGCCAGCGTGACTCGCCTGGCTGAGACGAAATGTATCACGATCCACGCTCTGGGCCTGACAGCCAGCGTGACTGCATCCTTTACGGAAATCAGTTCGCTGACCGGAGGGCAGTTTTTCTCCAGTCAGCAGGGAGATAAGGCCATTGAGCATATTGCCTCGATTCTCAAAGCGGAGTTCGCCGACCTGGACCTGGATCGCCGGGTGCTGGCGCTGTACCAGGCCAGCCCGGACCTCGCAATTGATGAGATGGCCGAGCGCCTGGAGATAGCGCGCCATAGCGTCTCTACTTCGCTGGTGCGCCTGCTCTCGCGCGATTTGATCGAAGTGCCGGTCAGTGAAAGAATGGAACAGGCAGCGTATGCCGAAGAAACGCCAACAGCAGACGGACAAGAAGCCCGTTGACCCGCGCGCGCTGATCGCCCGCCTGAGTCAGGAGAGCAAGCAACTGCTGGAGCGAGAGATCATCGCGCCGCTACTCCCCGGCGGACGTATTCGCACGCGCCTCAATGGCCTGGTCTATGAATTTAAGCCACAGCAGCGCTTTGTGGGCTGGGGACGCTTTCGCCCGCTCAACGAGCACACGGCCAGCATCCTGGGCGAAGCACAGCCCTGGGAACGCGCTGGCTATCTGGAACTGCTGCCGCTGCTGCGCGTGGTGCTGCTCTGGCCGGATACCAGCGGACGCTATCCGGGCACCTGGCTGGCCCTGCCCTACAACGAAAGCGATGCCCGGCAGCGTTTCGGCCTGGCTGCGGAACCGCTGCCGGTCTTCCTCTGCGATCCCACCGCCGGCGCCGAGCGCTTCGAGCGCGTGCTGACCCGCGTGGACGGACGCGCGCTCTGGTTCGAGGGTGTGGATGCGCTGGCCGATCCCACTCACGCGGAATGGCTGCGCTCGGCGGCGGATCGCGAGGAGAACGCCGAGGAGACCATGCTGCCCGGCCTAGCCGCCTCGGAGCGCCTGGCGCTTCTCTGCTGGCATCTGCGCCAGCTTGAACTCTCGCTGAGCGACAGCACGCGCCTGGCGCAGGAGATTCGCCAGCGTCCGCGCGAAGAACAGCGGACCTGGCTGGGACAACAGGCGCGTCTGCGCACCCTGGAAGGCCGTCTGCGCCACGCCCTGGCCAAAGCCGACGCCACCCTGCACAGCTATAGCGAAGTAGTCGCCGCCGATGGCTCGGTCAGTCAGTTGATCGTCGAATGGAGCCAGCTCGGCCAGACCTATCGCTATCGTTCTGTGCTCGATCCAAGCCTGTCCGTGGTTTCCAGCGGCATCTGTCTGAGTGACCGCGACAACGATTTTGACCTGACCAGCCTGGTCGATGTCATGGCCGACGCATGGTAAAATAAAAAGCAGCAGACTCAGCACACCTTGAAAGGCGGAGAACAGCCATGCCTGATCTCAATCCCAATAGTCCGTTTTTCCACGAGGAGCGCCACGCCAGCCTGGCGCCCTTCGCCGCGCGCTTGATTACCATTTGCGGCGCGGGCACGCTGGGCGCGAACCTGGCCGAAACGCTGGCCCGCATGGGCTACACACGCCTGCGCCTGATCGACAAAGACCGGGTTGAAATGCGCAATCTCTCCGTCCAGCCCTACAGTCGGGCCGAAGTCGGCGCCCCCAAAGCTCGCGCCGTGGCTAACAATCTCTACCGCGCCGTCCAGGCCAGAGTAGAGCCGCAGATTGTCGAATTGACCGCCGCCAACGCGCCCGAACTGCTGCGCGAAAGTGCGGTGGTCGTCGATGCCTTTGACAACTACCTCGCCCGCGCGGCGGTCAGCTTCGAGACGCGCACCGCCGAGCTTCCCTGCCTGCACATCGGCTTCAGCCCTGACGGCCTCTATGGCAGCGGTCTCTGGGAGCCCGACTATCAGGTGCCCCACGAACGGCCCGGAGATCCCTGCGACTACCCGCTGACGCGCCCCTTCGCCCTGGCCCT
>DASZXF010000318.1:0-5879 GCA_035546055.1 Ktedonobacteraceae bacterium | reverse complement strand
GAATGGAAGCCAGGTCGTGTGGATGAATGTCGCCCAGGGTGAAAGAGACGACGCCGCCGTGCTGCTCCAGGGGCGGACCGTAGATGGTCAGGTCGGGAATGGCGCTCAGTTGCTCCAGGGCATAGGCGGTGATCTCGCGTTCGTGCCGCGCGATGGTGTCCATGCCCACGTCATTGAGGTAGTCGATAGCTGCGCCCAGGCCGATAGCTTCGGCGATGGCCGGGGTGCCGGCTTCAAATTTCCAGGGCAGGTCGTTCCAGGTGGACTCGCGCAGGTGTACGGTGCGGATCATGTCGCCGCCGCCCATGAAGGGGGGCATGGCTTCAAGCAGTTCGCGCTTGCCGTAGAGCACGCCGATGCCGGTCGGACCGAGCATTTTGTGACTGCTGAAGCAGAGAAAATCGGCGTCGAGAGCCTGAACATCGACAGGTATGTGCGGAACGCTCTGCGCGCCGTCTACCAGCGCCAGCGCTCCAGCCGCGTGGGCCTGGGCGATGATCTCTCTGGCAGGCGTCATGGTGCCCAGGACGTTAGAGAGTTGGGTAAAGGCGACCAGCTTTGGTTTTTGCTCCAGCAGTTGCGCGTAGACATCCAGGCGCAACATGCCCTGGTCGTCAACGGGAATGAACTCCAGGCGGGCGCCGCTGCGCTGAGCCAGGAGCTGCCAGGGGACCAGATTGCTATGGTGCTCTATCTCGGTGGCAATGATGAGGTCGCCGGCGCGCACGTTGGCCTGTCCCCAGCTATAGGCGACAAGGTTGATGCTCTCGCTGGTGTTGCGCGTAAAGATAATCTGTTTGCTGTGACGGGCGTTGATGAAACGCGCGACTTTGACCCGCGCCTTTTCCATGCGCGCGGTGGCCTCTTCGCTGATTTCGTATACGCCGCGATGCACATTGGCGTTGTACAGGTGGTAATACTCGCTCATGGCGTCGATGACCGCCTGTGGCTTCTGCGAACTGGCCCCGCTATCGAGATACACCAGCGGTTTCCCGTGAACCTGGCGCGCCAGAATGGGGAAGTCCTGGCGAATCTGCGCGGCGCTGCGCGCTGCGCGCTGTACCGTTTCCGCTCTGTTTGTCGATGTCTTCTCGAACGCTACCATATTTACACCTGATTTCCGCTCTATCTATAGCCCAGGCCGTGTACGCTGGAGGGGATCGCGCGACAAACACGCGATCCCCTGACAGGCTAGTACTCGGTCAATTTAATTTCCTCGTCGCTGGCGGTCGAGCTGTCGAGCGAGATGGCGTATTCGTCGACGCCCTCGATTTCCCAGCGCTCCTGGGCGTCAACCCAGGTGTCGGCTTCGCTTTCGTAGGAACCGCGCATACGTTGAATGATGCCACGGCGCAGGCGGATACGCAGATTCTCCAGGGGAATGCGCTGCAGAACTGGCTCGAAGAAGCCCTGCACAATGATGCGCTCGGCTTCGGCCTGCGGGATGCCGCGTACCATCAGGTAGAATAGCTGCTCCTCGTCGATTTTGCCGGTGGTGGCGCCGTGGCTGGCGCTGACCTCGTTGGCACCGATCTCCAGACCGGGAATCGACTCGGCGCGGCAGTCGTCGCTGAGCAAGAGGGTGTGATCCGAGAGGAAGGAGGCGGTATATTGCGCCCCTGGCTCGATGCGGATCATGCCGTCAAACTCCACGCGCGCTTCGTCGGTGAGGACACCGTGAACCAGCGTTTCAGCGTTGGTGTTGAGCGCGTTGTGGTGCGAAAGGGACTTGATGGCATAGCGCTGATCGCGGTCCGCGAAGAAGACACCGACCAGCTCGCCCGCCGTACCGTCGCCGAGCAGATCGACGCCGATGTTGGAGAGCATGACTTTGCTGCCCAGGTCGGCCAGTACCCAGGTGGTGCTGCCGTCCTTTTCGTGAACAGCGTTCTTGTGGCTGACGTACCAGACGTTGCGTCCCAGGTCTTGCAGATTGCTGAATTCAACGCGAGCCGCCGCTCTGGTGATGACCTCCGTAACGCTCTGTAAGAGAACCGCCTGGTCGGTCTCCTGACCGTCCGAGTCCAGTTCCTGCACGAAGCGCACGCTGCTCTGCTCATCCGCGACAATCAGCGTATGGGCAAAGGTGGCCGCGCCGGGCTGATCGACGCGAATCCGCGTGAGGATGGGATCGGCAATTTCCACGCCTTTGGGCACGTAGAGGAAGATGCCGCCGCTCCAGAAGGCCGCGTGCAGGGCGGTGTACTTATCAGTCTCAACCGGCACGCAGTTTGTCATAAAATGCGGCTGAACCAGTTCGGGATAATCGCGTACAGCGCTCTCCAGGTCGGTCAGAATCACGCCCCGGGCGCGCAGTTCCTCGGCAAGCTCAGTATGCACCACCGAGGCGTTGTGCTGAATCACCAGACCGGCGCGCTGATTGACCAGCGCCTGGTCCTCTGACTGAGCGACAGGCGCGGCAGACGGACCGGGCGTATCCGTGGCCACGGCGGGATTGAGTTCCTGGTAGCGGAAATTGGAGAACATGCGCAGCGTGCCCAGGTCGCCGCGCCGGCCCAGCGGCGTGGGGGTTTGTTCAAAAACCTCCCAGGCGTGCAGGCGCTTCTCAAGCAACCAGGCCGGCTCGCCCTTGCGGCGCGAAAGCTCCTCCACCGCGCTGCGGGAAAACCCGCTGAGCAGTGTCTCAGGCATGAGCTGCCTCCCCGCTCTCTTCAGCAGGCTTCAGCCACTCGTAGCCTTTTTCTTCCAGCTCCAGAGCCAGCTCCTTGCCGCCGGACTTGATAATTCGTCCGTTGAACATCACATGCACGAAATCGGGGGTGATGTAGTTCAACATGCGTTGATAGTGCGTGATGAGCAGAACGCCCAGATTGGGACCGGTCAGCGCGTTGACGCTTTCGGAGACGATCTTCAGGGCGTCGATGTCCAGACCGGAGTCGGTTTCGTCCATCACAGCGATTTCCGGCTCCAGCAGCGCCATCTGCAAAATTTCCGCGCGCTTCTTTTCACCGCCGGAGAAGCCATCGTTGATCGAGCGATTGATAAAGCTGTTGTCAACTTTGAGCAGGCGCATCTTCTCTTGCAGGAGTTTACGGAACTCGCCGGGGGGAATGCTGCGCTTCTTGCCCATCTTGCCGGTGGGGTTCTCACCCTCTTCGAGCGGCTTATTGCCCTCGCGCACAGCCTCCAGAGAGCGGCGCAGGAAGTTCGCCACGCTCACGCCGGGGATCGACATAGGGTACTGGAAGGCCAGGAAGAGACGCATACGGGCGCGCCGGTCGGGGGAATATTCCAGAATATTCTCACCCTTGAACCAGATTTCGCCGTCGGTCACTTCGTATTTGGGGTTGCCCATAATCACATTGGCCAGCGTGCTTTTGCCGGAGCCGTTGGGACCCATCAGCGCGTGAATTTCGCCCTGCTTCACTACCAGATCCACCCCGCGCAGAATGGGCTTGCCCTCGATATTGGCGTGAAGATTTTTAATAATCAGTTCTGATGCCATTCCTAAAAAACATCCTCCTTATTATAAAGGCACTTTGGCCTTTTCGGTTTGCTCATATATCCTTGCTCAAGGCGGAAGCAGCCAGGCCGAGCACAGAATGTCGATCCGCTTGAGGATATTGCAAGAAACAAGTTAATTCACGGCTGGATTAGCCACGTGAACGTCTGAAAGGGCGATAAACTGCGTGGTGGAGGCGCCCTCAGACTCGCTGGCGCCCACCAGATCCGCCAGCGTCATCGTGTCCAGCGTTTGCGCTACCGCGTCACGCACCCTGGTCCACAGATACCTGGTTTTGCAGGCCTCTAAATAGCCGCAGATTTGTGTCATCTCGCCTTCGGTCGCGCAAATCATCGGCGCGATTGGTCCCTCCAGCACGCGCACAATCTCGCCCATTGTAATCTCTTCCGGCGGACGGCTCAGACGGTAGCCGCCGTGAGCACCGCGCGTACTGGCGACCAGGGGCGGCTCTGACTCACGCAGCAGCTTGACCAGTTGCTCCAGGTACGCCAGAGGTAGTGACTCTGACTGCGCGATATCGGTGAGCGAACGAGGTCGCCCTCCATAGTACCGCGCCAGATCAACCATGATCCGAACACCATATTCGCCTTTCGTAGATACGCGTAACATCATGGCTCCTCCTTGCATCCCTGGTCTTCTCCCCTCCGCTCTCATAGGAGCAACAACCGGTCAGTCGTCTATCATCGCAGCGGCAGAGGGGTCTTTCGTTGGCTGAAACTTCTCACAATACACAGTGCAGGGGGGTCAATTAATCCGACCTGTTCACTAGGATATATTCTAACACCTTCCATTGAGATGCGTCAACATCTGACCACCACTGTCTTTTACCAGCATTTCATCTCTCTTCAGCGTTCGCCTGCGATTTTGAGGAAGCAGCCAGAATAACACATTTTAATGAACTGAATGGAAACAGAACGCTGGTGAAAGCCAGGGCTCTCGTTTCTGGCGGGTCTGTGCTATAATTTGCCCGGCGCCAGTTCAGTATATCTGGCGGTGCTTTGGGTAAGAGGCTCAATAATTTCAGGCTTTGATCCTGGCAAGATAGATATTCACAGGGAGATTGGTTAAATGGATGCAAAAGCGGTTGCCATTGTCAGTGGCGGATTAGATAGTGTGACGCTGGCGTATGTGCTGCATACCGAGGGGTATCAGTTGCATCTGCTCTCTTTTGATTATGGGCAGCGACATAAAAAGGAACTGGCGTTTGCCGAATTGTGCGCGCGCAGGCTCAAGGCGGAGTTCGATATCATCGATCTCAGTCAGTATGGCAAACATCTCAAGGGTTCGGCTCTGACGGATGACATCGAAGTGCCGGACGGCCATTATGCGGCGCCCAATATGGCGATTACCGTTGTTCCCAATCGCAATGCCATCATGCTCGCTCTCGCTTACGGCATCGCGGTGGCGGAGCAGGCCGAAGTGGTCGGCATCGGCACGCACGGCGGGGACCACTTTATCTATCCCGATTGCCGCCCCGAATTTATCAGCGCCTTTGAGGCCATGCAGCGTCACGCCGTCGCGGGCTATGGTCATCCGAAACTGCGCCTGGAGGCGCCTTTTTTGCACCTGGGCAAGCACCAGATTGTCAAACTGGGTAGCGCGCTCCACGTCCCCTACGAGGATACCTGGAGCTGCTATAAAGGCGGAGAAAAACACTGCGGAACGTGTGGAACCTGCGTCGAACGGCAAGAAGCTTTCACCCTGGCTGGCGTACCCGATCCCACCATTTACCAGGAATAAAGGTCATGCCTTCTCTGGCCGGATCTGAGGAAAAGGAGATAGCAAATCATGACGACAGATCGCATTGATCGCAGCCGGGATGCTTGCCGCTCAGGCACTGGCCCCTGATGCACCTTCCGCTGCCTGGCGAACACACCAGCGAGCTTTTCCTCTGCCATAGTTCCTATGGCTGTGCATGGGCCAGGCGCGCGTTGAGTTCTGGCAGGTCTTTGACGAACCAGAGTTGCGTACCCCGATTTGCTTCATGGACGAAATCGTGAAACGCCCGGCTCTGTGCCACGTAGTGAGAGATATCGCCCAGGATGACCAGCCTCCGCCGGTAGTTCACGAATTTCTGGACAATATGGCCCGCCTGGCGAGTCTTGAGCTGGAAAAACTCGTCCCCCAGGCGTGCGACGGGCACCAGCACCAGCGTGGCCTCCTCGCCCATAGCCTCGCCGATCAGGTCCACCGCCTCCCGTTCGCCTTGCAACTTCTCTCCATCCTCCGCGCAGACCAGAACCCTTATCCCCTGGATCACGTTCACTGTGTCAGCCATGTTCCCTCCGTTCACTTTGCTCGTCTACTCATGTGAAGCATTGCCCATCAGTCTAACATGTCTCCCCTTCCCTGGCAACCGCGCCTGTTCTCTCGCCAGGGCTTTCATGTAGCGCTT
>DASZXF010000317.1:0-1602 GCA_035546055.1 Ktedonobacteraceae bacterium | reverse complement strand
GCGCTCTATCCAGGCGATGAATTTGCCTTTATTCATTGCTCGGCTTGCTCCTGGCCGCTGCTTCCTGGTGCTCTGCTGCCATTCGTTTGATAAGCTCCAGCGTGGCTCTGGCGTCTGCTATTGCTCGATGCCCGGCTCCTGGTAGCTTCTGCCAGCAATAGGAACCGTAGTAGCTGTTCCAGTCGCCATAGTAGCGCGCGTATTCGAGCATGGCACACTGCCATTCCTGTGCCAGGGCTGGCAGGCTGTAACGTCTGGCACTCTGGTCTATTCGCGCCTGGTCGAAGGTGCTGTTATAGGCCACGATGGTTGTACAGTGCTCCAGGCTGCGCTGGAAAGCTGGCCAGATTTCCGGGAGCTTCGGGGCTTGTTCCAGTTCCTGGTCGGTGATCTGGTGGACTGCTCGCGCTCCTGGCTCAATAGTGGCTCCGTCTGCGTGGACCAGGCTATTAAATAGTTCTCTTCCGTCTGGCGCGATTGCCGCCAGGTCGAGCACAATTCCACGTATCCCGCTTGTTTCTGTGTCCACAATAGCCCAGTCCTGACGCCGCATCAAATCGTGCGCCCACTTGCAGGCTGCTTTTCTATCTCGGTCAAATTTCGCCTCCAGGCGATCTGCCTGGGCCTGCTTCTTCAGCATCTCTCCACACTCCTCACATACGCCCGGTTTGATCCACCAGTGAACCAACTCTCCAAAATTTTCCGGTTTCGCGCCGCAGTGCTCGCAAGCCCACTTTGCCGCCGTCTTTGCCCAGGTCTGCGCGCGAGCTGCTTGCATCGCTGACGTATCCTGGCGACGTGGCCGCGTCTGGTCGATGTCGTAAAGCCAGATAACTTCGTGATGCATTGTTGCTATGACTATCCCTGCGGGCTGCTGGTCTCTCGCTGGCTGTAGCCCTCTGACCTTGAGTTGTCCCTTTGTGTACAGATTGGCTGGAGCCTGGCCGCTCTTGTACCAGGGTATGCCGGGGCATAAGCGTCTGGATTTGTTGGCTTCGTGCGCAGGTCGCAGGCATTTCGTACAAAGACGCCGTTTGCCTGTTATTTCAAATTGATGGCCGTTCATGTGGCTCTCCCTTCGATCATCCTTTGAGGGAGAGTATACAGCATGCTGTCAATATGTTTTGTCGTCCTGTCGTTATACTGCCTGTATGAAAACGTATAGTCTTGCTGAGGCTGCGGCGCTGCTTGGCGTCGATCCTGCGACGTTGCGCCGCTGGAGAGCGGCTGTTGGTGGCGTTGGCGTGCGCGGGCCTGCGGATCGCCGCCGGGTGTGGCTGACACGGGTAGAACTGGCCGGGCTGGCTCGCGCGCATGGGCGGGTGCTGGTGGATGTCGCGCCTGGTGGCGATGTCGCGGAACTGGCGCGCGAGGTGGTTGATCTGCGCGCACGGGTGGCCGCGTTGGAGCGCGTTGTTTCTGATGGCGGGTATACTGAATAGTGGATCTATCGAGGCGGATTGAACTTCTCACGAGCGCATATACGCGGGCCGATCCTTCTTTGTTCCGGCCCGCGCTTGTGTGCGTTGTCACACTTTTTACCGGCGATATGGTCCAAGAATGGGCCGGGCCTCCTCCACACTCTCTATTCCTGCTACCCAC
>DASZXF010000316.1:0-7867 GCA_035546055.1 Ktedonobacteraceae bacterium | reverse complement strand
ATGGCTGGCAAAGGTCTTCCCGGCAGAACTATAAGCTGAGAACTTAGCTCACCGCTTGCTTTAGCAGCGCGCCGATCCGCTCCTCTACGGCTGCGGTCAACTCCTTTAGCGCGAAGTAGGTTGGCCACATGGCGCCATCGTCGAGGTTCGCGGTGTCGTTGAAGCCGAGCATCGCATACCTTGTGTTGAACTTCTGCGAGCATTGGAAGAAGCAGACGATCTTGCCGTCCCTGGCATAAGCGGGCATCCCATACCACGTTTTCGGCATGAGGACTGGCGCGCTGGCTTTGACGATCTCATGCAGCCGCGTGGCCATGGTGCGATCTGGCTCCGCCATTTCGGCGATCTTCGCCAGCACGTCGCTCTCTCCTTCTGCCCTGTTCTTGTTGGCGCGCGCTTCCGCCTTCAGCTCTCTGGCGCGCTCCCTCATGGCGGCTCGTTCCTCTTCCGCGAATACCTTCGCTTTCGCGTTCGTGGCCTCGGTGTTCTCGGCAAATTCCCGGGTGTTTTTCTTTTCAGACTGGCTCATAAAAATCTCCTTATGGTAACCCGCATTGATAACCATGCGGGTTGGTAATCTCACCACAGTTTGACTGTAGCTTCGTACTCTTTGCACCTGGCGTATGCTTCTGTCAGAGTTCATCCCCTGTCTCGGGTGACGCCTCGCTGGTTTCAAGCGAGAGCAGGGTCAGACTGAGACGGACGATCTGGAGAAGCACTCCATGCAGCGCGGCCTGATCCGGCAATGTCCCGGCAAGCAGCGTCGTCCCGGTTTCCTGCTGTTCAAGGCTGAGCCCGCCAAAGCGGCTTTGCCAGGATGGGTCCAGGTGTCCTTTGACACGTATGGCGTAGTACATGCGACCTCTTCCGCTGATCTCTCGCGTTTCACTGCCTCCGCGCTCTGCGCGGGAAGGCGAGCCATGGAAGATCACTCTGTCTCTCCGTTGCTCTGGGATAAGTATAGCCGAATGCGGGCCGTGGCACAGTCGTCAAAAGTATGCCAAAGGGAGTAGTTCGCCGAGGAGGCTGATGACCTGTTGGGAGGAATCGCGTCAGAGCAGACCAAGGGCACGCGCCCGGCTAAGCGCCTGCGTGCGGCTGGCGGCTCCCAGCTTGCCGAGCAGATTGCTGACATGTTTTTTGACGGTGGGCAGCTCGACTACCAGGGCGCGGGCGATTTCTCGATTGGAGGCTCCAGCGTCCAGCAGGCGTAAGACCTCCTGCTCGCGCCGGGTGAGGGAAGCGCCCGGCACCTGCCGCGCGGAGGACTGAGCAGATCCGGGCGTGAGCGCGGCCAGGGATGGACCTGGATCTTGCCGCTCCTGCGCAAAAACGGCCACCAGCCTGGAGACGGTGGCTCTGGCGGAGGGCGTCAGCTCATGCGAAGCGAACAGCGCCTCAAGCGTCCGGCGCATTGGTTCGCCTTCATCCAGGTACACGCGCAGATGGCCTTCTGCTTCGCTCAAGGCAAACAGGCGGACCGCGACCTCGCGGGTCTGTTCGTGCTGACCAGTGTGGTGCAGGGCCACCATGTACTGAGCCAGATACGTGAGGGCGATCCCGCAGTTGGCCGAACGCCCCGGATTCTCGCGCAAGCGCTCCAAGAGTTCCAGCGCCTCTGTCCAACGCTGCGTGGCAAAATACACCCGCACCACGACCGGAAAAGCAGCGTACAGACTGCGTTCCCATGTCCCTTCTGGAAAGACCATGCTCACCGCCCAGGCGGCGGCTTCCTTGATCTGTCCCCGGCTCAGCCACCACTGAGCGCGCATGATGGGCAGCCAGTTCCGATGATGATATCCTTCCAACTGCTCAAACTCCTGCAACGTCTGCTGGACCGCCGCCAGATCGCCCCTCGCCAGCTCAACCTGGAGCAGGTGGATGTATCCCGCCAGGAGTAAATCACGCTGCTGCCAGGTAGCAGCATCCTGAATGACCATGTGCAGCCAGTTCCGCGCCTCCTCCAGCCGATTCCACTGATACACTATCAGCGCCAGGACATCTTTAAAGTACCCTTTGAGCAGGGTATAGCTGGCCGTCCGCTCGGCCAGGTCGAGGGCGGCCAGGCTCTCCTGATAGGCCAGGTGCAACTGTCCCGCCTCTTCCGCCGCGAGCGCCAGCCACTGGATGACTCGGGTAATGGCAAAGTGACTTCCCGACTGGCGTACTCGCTGCCTGGCTTCCAGCAGTTGCGGTAAAAGCTTCGCCCTTTCCTGCCGGGCCGTGTAATAGACGACATGGCAGAAAAGCGGCAGCATGTGCCAGATGATCTCCTCGTCCTGGTCAAGCTCCTGCATCTCCTGATGGAGAGCGGACAGGCGCTCATACTCCGAGGCTTCTATCGTTTCATACAGGGCTATGCCCGCGCGTAACAGGCGCAGACGCCGCTGCACCGGAGCCAGCGAGGCCGCGCGGGCCTCCGGGTCGATGGTGTGCATGGCAGCTTCGACTCGCCCTATGAGTCGCCTCACCTGCTGATGGCGATTGGCGCGCTGCTCGCGGGTCGAGGAGGTGACGGGATGGAGCAGATAGAGCGCGGCGGTCAGTGCCAGGTGAATGTGTTCGAGCACCAGCGGATCAGGCAGCGCCAGCACCCAGCGCGCCATCGTCTCCGTCTCTCCACGCATCCAGAATTGCTCGACGGTCCGCGCCATCAGCCGCGCAGCCGTGGAGAAATCGGTCCCGGCCAGCGCATGAGTAATGGCCTCGGCCCACTGTTCCTCAGCCTCATAAAAGCCGGCGGCCCGGCGATGCAAAAGCGGCACCATCTCTGGCTGGCCGGTATGGAGCGCTGAGAGCAGGGCTTCACGAAAGAGATCATGCAGCCGATAGGCGCGCCGCTCCTCATCCAGCGGTACCAGAAAGAGATTGGCTTTCTCCAACAAGGTGAGCATGTGCTGACTGGCCGCCTGCGTTGGCGCGGCGGTGACGGCCTGGCACACAGCAGCGTCCAGGCGCGAGAGAATGGCGACATGGAGTAAAAAGGTGCGCAGATCGGGAGACAGGCGGGCCAGGATGTCCTCCTGCACATAGTCCAGCAGATAGCGCTGACTGCCGGTCAATGTCTCAAGGTATGCAGCGCGATCCTCACGTTTCTGGAGCGTGAGCGCGACCAGGTGCAAACCGGCGATCCAGCCTTCCGTCCGGCTCACCAGCCGCCGCAACTCTTCTCGCGAGAGTGGCGAGGGGAGCATTTGCTGCAAAAACTGATGCGCTTCGCCCTCCTGGAAACGCAGTTCGTCCGCCCGCATCTCGGTCAACTGCCCGCGAACTCGTAGACGCGCCAGGGGCAGATCCGGGTCCACGCGACTGGAGAGGATCAGATGCAGATGAGCAGGCAGGTGCTCCAGAAAGAAGGTCATGCCCTGGTGAATGGCCGCGTCTTCTATCACCTGATAATCGTCGACAATGAGAACAAGGGGAGCAGGATGCGCCTGCTGACTTGCCAGTTCATGAAGCAACACGGACAGGCAGGAGGAAAGCGGCGGCGGCTGGGGCGATTGTAACTGAGCCAGCACACTTTCCCCAGGGTTCGCGGCCAGACCTGGACAACGGCGCAGGGCCACGATCAGCGCGACCCAGAAACGTGCCAGACTGTTGTCCAGTTCGTCCAGCGAGAGCCAGGCCACCGGCGTCTTTTGCCGGTGCGCCCAGAGCGAGAGCAGGGTAGTTTTACCCCAGCCCGCCGGGGCCGAGAGCAGGGTCAGCGGCGTCACAAGCGCCTCATCGAGCGCAGTCAGCAAGCGTTCGCGCTCCACCAGGGCGGGCGGCAGACGCGGTGGGACAAGTCGGCTGGCGAGCAGCAACATCCCCTGTCCATGCGTGGTCGCGGGCTGCGGTTGCTGCGCGTGCAGGAGCGAGCGTGCCGTCTCCTCCAACCGGGCCAGCGAGAGGCGGCCAGTTTGCCCAAGATAGTGTTTGCGGGTGCGGTCCGCCCCGGTATGATAGGCATACCAGTACGCTCCCCCGCGTGGCCTCTTCTCCCGGTAGACATTGAGCGAGCCGTCCCTGCCATGGAAAGCAAAGGAGGACACCGCCTCTACCCAGGCCAGCCAGGCAGCCTCCTCGGCGGGCCGAAACTGCAGTTCCAACTGGCCGTGGGTATATAGCCCATACAGACGCTGCTCAGTGGACCAGATAAGGGCGTGAAGTGGTGCCCTGGACATTGAACGTTTCCTCCTGTGTCTACCCTGTGCTCCATGCTCCCTGTATTCCTCCCAACGCCAGGAAGTATACCAAAGCACAGGCTCCTTGCTGATGAGCCTGTGCTTTGGGGGCGGTTCACCTTGTCGCGCGGGGAGGTACGCCGAAGGCAAGGCTTCGGCGGACTTCTCAGACACGTACATCCTTACGCCGCAAGAAAATCCCTACAACCACCATCAGCACCACGATAAGGACGAGCAGCGCGGCCCAGGAGAGCAGCAGGCGCCGCATGGCATCATCCTGACTGTAGGTCGAGTAGAGCAGACTATGATAGGTGTAATCGTCGCCAAAGAGCCGGTCGCCGCCCACGGCTTCCGCGTGCAGACCGATGGATGAACCCAGGGCAGCCATCGCCCAGCGCGTGGGAAAGATAGTGGCTACGATCTGCGTAAACCAGTCTTTCAGCGGGATAATGGCGCCTGAGAAGATGACCTGGGGCAGCAGAACGAGAGGGACCAGGCTGATGGCGCGGTCATTGTTCGGTGCTATTGCTGAGATCGTCAGGCCGATCATCAGGCCGGTGAGCGAGGTCAGACAGAGCGTGATATACGTTTCCAGCAGTGGCGAGAGAAAGATCCCCTGTTGCAGCGGCTCGCCGATCTCGACCACCAGGGTCATAACCGCGCTCTGCAAGAGACAGAGCAGGCCCAGCACAACTATCTTCGAGAACATGTAGGGGAGAATACCCAGATTGACCGCGCGCTCGCGCCGATAGATGGCAGCTTCTTTCACAATCTCGCGGGTACCGTTGATGCAGCCGAAAAGCACTGTGGCAAAGGCCATAATAAAGAGCGTTTTCTGTGCATCCGCGCCGGGTCCCTGGACCAGAAAGAGTTGCAAGACCTGGAGCGCTCCTCCATGGGCCTGAGCAAAGGCCTGCCCGCCGGGATCAGTGCGCAGAAAAGTGAGCACCTGCTGACAACTGATCAGCGCGGTCTGCTGGGCCTGGGGAAGCGCCAGCGATCCAAAAGCGGTTACGATGCGGGTGCTGCATTGGGTCAGTTGGGCAGCACCAAAGACATTGGCTCCCACTTCAAAACGGACCATCAGGACGAGCATCACGGCGATGACCGGCGCCTGTAAGAGCAGAATCAGCAGATTGCCCACGTCATTTTTCAGCAATTCCAGGTAGCGCGTCGAGAGCAGCAGAAATTGCGACCAGGATGTATGCCGCCTGGCCCGCACGCGCGCTTTCTTGGCGTCCGGGCGAGCCACCTGTGAACGCTGGGCGCGCTCTTGCCGCTCACGCAGCGGTTCAGCGATATAGCGCTGATAATCCGCTGAATTGAGAAAGCGTTCTTCAGCCTGCTGAGGAATATCTGGATGCTCCGGCGTTGGCTCCAGGGCGCTATAGATTTCACTGAAGTCTGTTTTTTGAAAGAACGCCTTGGCTTCGTCTGGTGGACCAAAATAGGCGAGGCGGCCACCCTGAGCCAGGAAACAGACATAATCGCAACTATTAATATGGGTGGTCGCATGTGTTACCAGGATGATCGTGCGCCCTCGATCAGCCAGGCGGCGCAGCAAAACCATCATCTTGCGGTCCAGACCGGGGTCCAGTCCCGAGGTTGGCTCATCCAGGAAAAAGACGCCCGGATTCGCCAGCAGTTCGAGGGCCATGGAAATACGTTTGCGCTGGCCGCCGGACAGTTTGTTGACCAGCAGATGACGCTGCTCGGTCATTTCAACGTCCTCCAGCACTTCATCGATGCGCCATTTGATCTGCTCTCTGGTAAAATCACCGGGCAGACGCAATCTGGCGGCATAATAGAGCGCGTGCTCAACCGTCAGCTCGCGATGCACGATATCGTCCTGGGGCACGTAGCCAAGCTGGGTATTAAACACAGCCAGATTGTGGTAGTAGTCTACGTCATTGTAGAGCACAGTCCCTTCCTGAGCCGGACGCAGACCGTTGAGCGCATCCATCAGGGTCGATTTTCCGGCCCCTGAACCACCGACCAGGGCGACAAACTTGCGCGGTGGGATGACCAGCGAAATATTATTGAGCAGAATGACGTGGTTATTGCCCGTCTTTTTGAGTTGCCGGGCTTCGATATAGATATGATTGCTCTCGTCATACTGGCGCAACTCGGTGCCGCTGTAAATGAGCCGATACGGGCCGATACGAATTTCATCTCCGGTACGCAAGGCCTGGCGCGTGACGAGATCCCCATTGACGTAGACATGATTGGTGCTATTCTGATCGACGATGCAATATCCCCCATCGATCTTTTCCAGCACAGCATGATGGGCTGATACCTGGGGATGATTGAACACCACCATATTATCATCTGTGCGCCCAAGCGTGATGGTATCCTGTTGTAAAGGGATAGGCGGCATTTCAGGCAAGGTCTCGGCAGCGATTTCAACCCCGGCATCATAGGCCAGGGTGATCAGCGTGCCGTGGCTGTCCCCGATACGAAATACATCTCCCGGCAACAACTGGTGGCGGAAGGCCTGATTGCCCTGAATGTGCTTTCCCTGATACCAGAGGCCGTTCGCCGTCTGGCTGCGCTCGGGATGAGGATGGATGAGAAAGAGTTTCTCTCCCTCCCGCACAATTTGCATGTGCTTCGCTGAAACAGTGGGACTATCAACGATGACCTCGTTCTCAGGGCTGCGTCCAATGCTGGTCACTGGCCTGCTGAGCATGTGAACCTGGCGCTGATTCTGCGCGTTGCTGCTGACAATCAGAGCCGCTTCATTTTGCCTGGAGGAGCGCGCGAGCATGGTTTCCCCTGGAGACGCGTGGGCCAGTTTGCTTATTTTATCCTGGAGCTGAGGTATGACAGGCACAGTTGCCTGCCCGACAGCCTCCTGGGGCGCGGAGGTCAACTGGGTCTGCAGTTCGGGGCTGATGGCGATGGTTTTCTCATGGTCCGCTGCCTGGACGGACGGAACAGACACCGGTTCCTCGGCTGCATCCTGCCGCAGCAGAAAAACAAATTGAATGGCCGAGCCCAGCCTGACAAGGCTCTGATGCTGGAGTTGGCCCTGTTGTACGCGTTGCTCCGCAATGGCCAGCGGATTACGTTGGGACAGATTCTCGATCAGCCACGCATGGCCAAGCCAGCGAATACGCGCGTGGTGTCTGGAGATGGTGAGGTCAGAGAGAACAATATCATTTTGTGAGTCCCGGCCTATCGTCGTGATCGGGCTTTGCAGGAAAATAACCTTGCCTGCCAGAGGACCATTCAAAAACTGTACTGCGGAGTCTGGAAAAGATTGCGCTTCTGTTTGCAATTGGATAACTCCTCATTCATACATAATCAACGAATACCACCAGGCGCTAGAATGCGTGTATCGACCGTTGAGGTTCTATTATCTCATACATACCGGGTAGCCGGTCAATAGGTCAGCCCGAGAGAACAGGGCTTTTTCGCTTTCCCGTTTTGTGCTGCTGCCTCGCGCCTCCTGCGGCGGCGCAAAGTTTGAAGAATGATGCAGGAGAGGAAAAAGCGATAGATGAAAGCCCTGCCGAGAGAACCTGAGCGCAACCCCAGGCCAGATCGCGATTGCTTCAGTTTTATGCTAGAATGGGTGCCATGTCAACGATCTTCATGACAAACACCGCCGCGCCACCACGGATTGTATGATGAGCAAGCTTCATCATAGATGGTGTTTTGCCGCAGATACCCCAAAAGAGAGGAAGAAGATGGAAAGC
>DASZXF010000315.1:0-13750 GCA_035546055.1 Ktedonobacteraceae bacterium | reverse complement strand
GCTCCCCTGGCTATTTGACCACTTTGACGCGTTCGACCTGCCAGGTGAGTTTGCTGTATTTCTCGTGGGCGAGTTCGCGGGCCAGTGCCCATTCTTCGCTGGTCAGGCTGCCTGGCTGGAAGTCGGCGTGCAGAGCGCTGGCGAAACCGCTGCGGAAGGCCTGCGCCACCTCTTCCCAGGTGATGGTCGGCGCGAAGGTGCGCAGCGGCGTAGTCATTTCGCGATAGCGCTCCAGCGCCTCGGCGCGGGCGGCCTCGTCGGCGAAACTCAGCAGATGATAGAACTCGGCTGAGCGGTCGTCCAGGGGCAGAGAACCCTGCTGCAAAAGCGCGTCCTCTTTCCAGACCTGCGCGCTACCGATCAGCTTGAAGCCGCCGCTGGTCAGATCCGCCTGTGTCGAAGAGGCGAAGCAGGCCGCCGAGGGTTGCTTGCTCACCCGGCCCTCGCTCAATTCGGCGGGTACGTTCAGCAGAGCCAGCGCGGCGATCAGACCTTGCGCCAGGTGGGCATACGCGGCCACAATGCCAGCCGGGATGCCGCAGGCTTTGCTGCTCACAAAACTATAGGTGAATTCGTCGCGATGGTAGACCGCCCGCCCGCCGGTGGGACGCCGTACCAGGGCCACGCCCTGCTGTGTACACAGATCCGTGAGGATTTCGCGCTCCACGCGCTGGAAGCGGCCCAGGGAAATGGAAGTTTGCGACCAGCGAAAGACCCGCAGGGTAGGCGGCGCCTGTCCCTGGAGATGGCGCAACAAAACGGCCTCATCAATGGCCATATTCAGAGCGGCATCCTGAATCCCCGTATCGATAAAGCGGTAGGTCTCTGTCATAGCTGGTATCCTTCTGTTTGCATGAAACCACGCGCGTCAAGGAACTGCTTAGCGCAGACGCGCGGCCTTCCATTTTTCGCGTTGAGCCTCGCGCGTCTGCTCCGAGGCGGGAACATAGCGCGCCAGGAAAGCATCCCGGTAGGCGGGATAAGTGCCCGCGATAATCGCAGCGCGTAGTTCGCCGGCCAGGCGCAGCATAAAGCGAATATTATGAATCGTGCCCAGGCGATAATACAACTGCTCCTCGGTGCGCGCCAGGTGGTGGACATAGGCCGCGCTGTAGTTGCGGCAGGTGTAGCAATCGCAGCCCTCTTCGATGGGGCCGCGTTCAGTGCGATAGCGTGCGCCTTTGATACTGATGCGCCCATCGCGCGTAAACAGACCACCGTGGCGGGCCACGCGTGTTGGCAGTACACAGTCAAACATATCCATACCCAGGCCCACGCCAATTACCAGATCCTCTGGCGAACCCACACCCAGCAGATGACGCGGCTTCTCGCGCGGCAACTCGGGCGTCGTCACGCGCAAAAGATCCCACATCATGCCCTTGGGTTCACCGACTGAAAGTCCGCCAATTGACAGACCCGGAAAGGGAAGCTTGCCGATAAAACGCGCGCTCTCCTGGCGCAGTTCCGGCTCAAAGCCCCCCTGCACAATGCCAAAGAGCGTCTGCTGCGGGTTATACTGTGGCTTGGCCGCCAGGGCGCGTTCCGCCCAGCGATGGGTACGCTCCATCGCCGTCAGCGCCTCTTTCGCGCTTGAAGGATAAGGCGAGCAGATATCCAGCGGCAGCACGATATCCGAACCCAGCTCGTACTCAATCTTCATCACGCTTTCCGGCGTCAGCAAATGCGGCGAGCCGTCCAGGTGCGACTTAAAGGTCGCTCCCTCCTCACTCAGCTTGCGCAAATGACCCAGGCTAAAAACCTGAAAGCCCCCGCTATCGGTCAGAATGGGGCCATCCCAGCGCATAAACTGATGCAGGCCGCCGAACTCATGAATCAGCCCGGAGCCTGGACGCAGCATCAGGTGGTAGGTATTGGCCAGAATAATCGCCGCTCCGGCGGCGCGCAACTCTTCAGGGGAAACGCTTTTCACCGTCGCCTGCGTGCCCACGGGCATAAAAATCGGCGTTGGAATCGCGCCATGTGGCGTCGTCACCACTCCCGCCCGCGCCCACGACTGCGAGCACTCGGCCTCAATCGTAAAAGAGAATGCTGTCATACAATTTTCTTGTGCTGTATCTCTACTCGTAGTATTTCTTTATCCGGCTAAATGGACTGGCTTTATTTTCTCACAAACGTCAAGCGTGATGCTCTCAGCGGTATGCAGTAAAGCTGAAGACATCCTGAAAGGTCAAAAGTCATGCATAGACAGAGTACACATAAAAATTTCATTAAAATGTGAAGGTATCCACCTTTTTACAAAAAAAAGCCTTGATAATCATTAAAGGATAGTGTATGCTTTCCAACGGTATCCGATCTCGGTCTGGTATACAGTGATCGTCCAGAACAATTAGTCCCGCGCTGCTAGGGGTGACAGGCTGCTGGTGACTCTGCAAGGATATGGACCTGAAGGAATACCATCATATCACAAGGAGGTCTCTGGTTTGAGTTTCGTTGACAAGACCCTTAAATGCCGTGATTGCGGGAATGATTTCACCTTTACCGCCGGCGAACAGGAGTTTTACCAGCAAAAAGGTCTGATGAATCAGCCCAGCCGTTGTTCGAGCTGCCGTGCGCGCCACCGTGCAGAAGTTGGCTCTGGTGGCCGTTCTGAGCGCGCCCCTCGCGAGATGCACACCGTCATCTGCGCTGAGTGCGGCACGGAGACGCAGGTTCCTTTCCTGCCCAAGAACGACCGTCCGGTTTACTGTAGCTCTTGCTACGACAAAATTCGCGTGGCCCGCAGCTAAGCGAATGTTTCAGCGGCCTTCTGATAATGCTCATTAGAAGCGCCGTTTCACCCCCCTATCCAGCCATACCTACCCTGTATGGTTGGATGAGGGTTTCTTCTTTTCCCTCTGGTCTTTTGCTCGCTTCTCCCTGCCTCGATTATCCTCTCGTCCGCCTGTTTTTCCACGATTGGACCGGCCCAACTGCGCCGGGCCGGTCTCAAGAAGCTGACAAAAATGCCGATTATAAGTTTACCGGTCGGGGAATCTCGCCAGTGGCTTTTCTTTGAAAATTTACCTGACTTTACGTCCTTCTTTAATAAGATGCTTTTGTACAGGTACAAAATGTTCCAGAGTGGGAACCTCCTATGATCCGGTGCGACGTTGCGCGAGGCCGGTGCTGCCAGCCGGTGAGCGCCATAGGGAGCGCTGAATATATCGGCTACACAGGCGAATTCGTGACATTCCTTAGCAGTTATCCGTAACATACTATATCGAGAACGCCTGACATTTTCGTTGCATTGTACACGATTGTGATTTAAACTAGGTGCAAGATATTCTTCCCGAAACGCCGAGGTGTTGGATGGTAGCCATTAATTCTGATGAATCGATTGTATTGCCTCAAATGACACTTGCGCATCTCCTGTCAGAGACTGCGGAGTATCTTTCTCCGCGCGATCTGGAGAAGATCCAGGCTGCTTTTGAGCTGGCTAATCAGGCCCATACTGGAGTTGCGCGCAGTTCCGGTGAGCCGTACATCCTGCATCCCCTGGAGGTGGCGCTCCTGCTGGCGGATATGCGTATCGATGCTGAGGGGATCGCGGCGGCTCTGCTGCATGATGTGGTGGAGGATACAGACTTTACGCTGGAGGAATTGCGCGTCCGTTTTGGGGACGCGGTGGCGAATATTGTGGATGGCGTGACCAAGTTCGATGCGCTGGCTGAGAAGGGGAAGAAGAAGGAGAAGCCCGTCGCCGGTTTGCCTGAGACGCCTGAACAGGTTGAGCAGCGTCTGCGCCAGGCGCGGGATCTCAAGCGGCGGCAGCTCACCGAGACGGTGCGCAAGATGTTTCTGGCTATGGCGGAAGATCCGCGTGTGGTGGTGCTGAAACTGGCTGATCGTCTGCACAATATGCGCACCCTGAGCGCGATGAATCCCTCGCAGCAGCAGAATAAAGCGCGCGAGACGCGTGAGATTTACGCGCCGCTGGCCCGGCGCCTGGGTATGTCGCTGGTGCAGGCCGAACTGGAAGATCTGGTCTTCAGCTATCTGGAGCCTGATAGGTATACCTGGCTGGCCCGCGAGGTGGAGGAGGAGCGCAGGAAACGCGAGCCGCACACGGAGAGCGTGTGTCGGATGTTGAGTCAGGAAATGGAGCGGGTTGGCATCAAAGCCGAGGTTCATCCCTGGCAAAAGCATCTTTCCAGTCTGAATGGTAAACTGGAGCGCAATGGCGGTGAGATTGAACAGATCCATGATCTGGTCTCTTTCCGCATTCTGCTGGACTCGGTTCACGACTGCTACCTGGCCATGGGCTATATCCATGCGCTCTGGCGGCCCACGGATGGACGTATTAAAGATTATATCGCCACGCCCAAGGTGAACGGCTATCAATCGCTGCACACGACGGTCTTTGGTCTGGACAATCACCTGACGGAGATTCAGATTCGCACGCATGAAATGCAGCGCACCGCCGATTATGGCATCGCCAGTTACTGGTATATGAAGGATCGCGGTGTTTCGCGTCTTTCCACCAACGAGATGATCACCTGGATTGAGCAACTGCGCGAATGGCAGCGGGAGTTGCCGCAGAACGCCGACGAGTTTGTTGAAGCGGTCAAAGGCGACATTTTCCAGGAGCAGATTTTTGTCTTTACGCCCAAAGGCGAGGTCAAAGATCTGCCGCGCGGCTCCACGCCGCTGGATATGGCCTATCGCGTGCATACCGATCTGGGCGATCACTGCGCGGGGGCGCGCATTGTCACCAATATGGAGGATAGCGGACGCCTGGTCACGCGCATCGCCCCGCTCGATTACGAGTTGAAAAGCGGCGAGATTGTGGATATCATCGTCAACGCCAAGACGCATCCCACGCGTGACTGGCTGAATTTTGCCCATACAACTTCGGCGAAGAACAAAATTCGCCGTTATCTGAAAACCTATGAGCGAGAAGTCAACCTGCAACTGGGGCGCGAGCGTCTCGACCTGGCGCTGAAGGCCATGGGAGCCAGCGGCGTGGGCGCGGTGCGCGAGGAAGACCTGGCAAAGTTTCTCGCTCAGCGTAAATATACCTCTGCAGATGACCTCTATATCGCGCTGGGACGCGCGGAATTACCGGTGATGACGCTTGTCGATCACCTGGCGCCTCTCCTGCAAAGTCGCGGAGAACTGAGAAGCGCCGCAGGCATCAGCATAGAGAGCCGTAAGCAAAGCCTGACGCAGGGTTCTTCTGAAGAGAACAGAACCGCCTTGATTATGGTCAAGCTGGCTCATTGTTGTTGTCCCCTGCCGGGGGACGCGATTGCCGGTCTGGTCAATCCCAGTAAAGGGATTATTGTGCATCGCAGTGATTGCCGCACTCTGCGCCGCTACCGCAGTCAGGAGAGCGAGCGCCTGATCGATGTCAACTGGTTGCAGATCGAATCGCAGCATTTTCTGGTGCCGACGATTGTGGTTGCGCGTGACCGTCCGGGTCTGTTGCGCGACGTGGCCGCTGTGGTTTCCGATGCCGGAATTAACATGACTTCGGTGGCCTCGACCACCAATTTTTCGTTGCAGCGAGCCATTATTACCGCTACTCTCGAAATTAGCGAACTGGATCAGATCGATCCCGTCTATGACAGACTGAGGCAGGTCAAGAACGTGGTCAGCGTGGCCCGTGACCTGGGCCGACACACCAGTTAGGGTCGGCGTGCCGTCGAGTAATCCGCTAGTGGGCTGCGTGAGGGGAAAACATCGGGGTTTTTCAAGAAGGATTGGCAGAAACGTCTGATGAACGGCGGAATTTTTTTGCCCGTCTACCTATTATCTTATGTAGACGTGAAAGAAAAGAAGCTTTGTGATATCCTCAAGTAGCCTGTCAAACACTTCTGTCAGACCGCTCGCGCCCTGGGGGAAGCGGCCCTGCGAAATTGAGGAGGCCAGTGAACCGCGCGAGAAGTTCATGGCCCATATGATCTATGCCCACAAAGCATAGTGCTCTCTTATGTTGTTGACTGGAAATGCTCATGATAAACATGCCAACGAGTGGAGAGCCGGCGGAGAGGGAGCCTGTGAGGGAATCTGTGGAGGAGTCGGCTCAGGAATTAAGCCAGTTGATCGCCACCTATATGCCACCTGCCGAGCAGGAGCTGGCCCATAAAGCCCTTCAGCTCGCGCGCGAAACGTGTGCAGGGGTGCGCGGATCACGTCCGATTCCTCCTCTGGAACACGCTTTAGCAATTGCCATTATTCTGGCAAAAATGCATATAGATACAATAGGAGTCTCTGCCGGCCTGATTTTTGAAGCGGTTGATGCCGATCTGCTGCCTCTGGAGCGGGTTGAGGAGGAACTGGGTGAGGCGGTGGCGCGCGTGGTGGATAGTATGCAGCGCATGAATATTCTGGAGCGCAAGAAACAGAGTATGGCGCAGGTACTGGCCGCTCAGCCTGATCTGGAGAAGGCCAGCGATCCCAAAAAGCAGCGCGTGCGCGAGTATCAGCGCCGTCGCCAGGCCGAGACGGTGCGCAAGATGTTTTTCGCCATGTCGGAAGATCCGCGCGTGGTGTTGCTGAAACTGGCCTATCGCCTGCACGCCATGCGCGTGGGCTACGCGAAGACCTACGCGGTGGATCAGCAGGAATTGCTGACCATGGCGCGCGAGACGCAGGAGATTTACGCGCCGCTGGCCGGGCGTCTGGGCATGTCGCGCCTGGAGTGCGAGCTGGAGGATATGGCCTTCGCGGTGCTGGAGCCGGAGAAATTTGCCTGGCTGCAGAGCGTGATTGAGGCCGAGCGCAAACAGTGGCGGGCCTATGTTGACCGCATCTGTACCATCTTGCGCGACGAGATGCGCAAGCTGGGTCTGAAGGCCGAGGTTTCGGGTCGAGTCAAGCATCTCTACAGCTTCTATAAAAAGCTCAAGCGTACAGCGGGCGATGATGGACGGATTGAGAGCCTGCGCAACGCCGATTTTAGCCAGATTCACGACCTGATCGCCTTTCGTATCCTGGTCGAAACGACGGCGGATTGTTACCTGGCGCTGGGCCATGTGCATAGCCTCTGGCGGCCCAAAGAGGGACGGATCAAGGACTTTATCGCCAACCCCAAGCCGAACGGCTACCAGGCTTTGCACACCACGGTCTTTTGCCTGGACGATCAACTGGTGGAGATCCAGATTCGCACCTTTGCCATGCATGAAACGGCTGAATACGGCGTGGCTATGCACTGGCATTATAAAGATATCGGCGATCATGCCTCGGCTTCGGCCAGGGAATTGCTATCGTGGCTGCGTCAACTGGCCGAGTGGCAGCGTGAACTGCGCGCCACAACCTCCAGCGATAGCGAGTTTGTGCGGGCTATGCGCGACGAATTTCTGGAGGAGCAGATTTTTGTCTTCACGCCCAAGGGCGAGGTCAAAGATCTGCCCGTGGGTTCGACGCCGCTGGACTTCGCCTATCGTGTGCATACCAAGGTGGGCGATCACTGCGCCGGGGCGCGCGTGACCACCGAGAGCGGCGATGGTGACAGCGAACACCTGATTACGCGCATGGTGCCCCTGGACTATGAATTGCAGAGCGGGGATATCGTCGATATCATCACCACGCGCACCGCGCACCCCACGCGCGACTGGCTCAATTTCGCGCGCACTGCCGCGACCAAGAGCAAGATTCGCCGCTACCTGAAGACCTACGAGCGCGATATCAACATGCAGATCGGCCATGAGCGCCTGGATCGCGAACTGAAGAACCAGGAGCGCGAACTGAAAGGTCTGCCGGTGCGCGGAGTCGATGAGATCGGCGAAGATGCGCAGGCCGTTCTCTGCAAATTCTTCGCCAAGGACACATTCGCGGATATTCTGGCGGCTATCGGCTGCGACGAACTGCGCCCGCGTTCGGTGGCTCTGAAAATTCAAGAGTACCTGGGCGTTGAAGTTAAAGAGGAGCGCGCCGTTCCGCTGGTCACGCGCAGCACGCACATGCCCCAGTTGCAGGTAGCCGGCGTCAGCGGTCTGCTCACCTCGCTGGCCAACTGCTGCTGTCCCCTGCCCGGCGACGAGATCGTTGGCTTTATCAGTCGGGGCAAAGGCGCCATCATTCACCGCGCCGATTGTAAAAATATTGATCGATACCGCGAGCGCGAACGCGAGCGGCTCATCAACGTCAGCTGGACCACCATGGGCCAGCAGCGCTATCTCGCGCCCGTCATCATCACCGCGCGCGACCGCTCCGGGCTGATTCACGATATCGCCGCCGTTGTCTCCGAGGCCGGGGTCAACATGACTTCGGTCAGCTCGCACATCGCCAGCAATCGCGAGCAGGCCATCATCACCATCACCCTGGAGATCGAAAACCTGGGTCAGATGCAGAACGTGCTCAAAAGGCTGGAAGGTGTCAAGGACATAACCAGCGTTGAACGCGACCTGGGCAAGCGTCCGAAATAAGCCAGGAGCATGCATGGGCGATGTGGGATGGCGGGCACGCCCGTCATTCCACATCGCCCATGCATGCTCTTGAGATCTGTTTTAGCCGCGCAGGCGGTCCAGAACCGGCGGCTGGCGCAATTTGGCCAGCGCCCCTGCCTCGATCTGGCGCACGCGCTCGCGGGTGATACCCAGCTCACGGCCAACCTGTTCAAGGGGATGGGCCTGGCTGTTGTTCAGGCCGAAGCGCAACTGTAGGACGAGGCGTTCACGGGGCGTAAGGACCGATTCCAGTACGCGCTGGACTTCATCTTTTAAGGTTTGAGTGGTGGCGATATCTTCGGGTGAAGCTGACTCGGTATCCGCCAGCACGTCGCCGAGTTCCTGTTCTTCATCTTCGCCCACGGGCAATTCCAGAGAAACAGGGGCGCCGGGTGCGGCCTGAAGCTCGACCATGCGAATAGGATCAAGGCCGGTAGCCTCGGCCAGTTCCAGCTCGGTAGGTTCGCGGCCCAGTTCTTGCAGCAAGCGCTGGCGTTCGCGGCGGATACGATTCAGAGCGGTATTGACATAGACTGGCAGGCGAATAGTGCGGCCTTTATCAGCCACAGCCCGGCTAATGGCCTGGCGAATCCACCATGTCGCGTGCGTTGAGAAACGGTGCCCGCGCCGCCAATCATACCGCTGGACCGCGCGGATCAGGCCAATATTGCCCTCCTGGATCAGGTCGAGCAGAGTCAGGCCGCGTCCCACGTAGCGCTTCGCGATGCTCACAACCAGGCGCAGGTTAGCCAGGATAAACTGCTTCTGCGCGGTGCGGTCGCCCATCTCAATGCGCTGGGCCAGCTCGATCTCACGCTCATGCGTAATCATCGGCACGCGCCCGATCTCGCGCAGATACGTCATCACCGCGTCCGACTCGCCGGCATCGGAAGAATGGACCGAGTTCTCGTCAGAGTCCTCCGAGCGGCGGCGGCGAGGATTCGCGCGCCGTGGGTGGTGAGCGTCATCGGAAGCAATCACCGGGAGAGCTAGAAGTGAGGAGTTTTCGAGTTCAGTAGAACCTGGCAGCGCAGCCAGATCCTCGTGGATATCAGCCATTTCATCCAATTCCAGGGGACCAGAGTCCAGACCTGGCATATCCTCTTCCAACTCTGGTTCATCCTTACTATTGCATTCGCCATCGTCAGTATATGTGAGATCTTTGTTGAGCAGGCGACCAAAAATGTCGTCATACTGCTTATCAAGATCAAGATTCGCGGTATCAGTGTCATGGCGGGGTGAAATCGTGCCTGCCGTGCCACGCTCCAGTTCAATCATTTTTGCGCCCTCCGTGAACAGTAGTATCTTTAGCAGCAAGATAGCAGTATCTTCCGTCGGTTCGGCTCTACACACACTCAAGGAAAGCAATCCTGCAATCGGGATACTGTGTCCGCAAACCGAGTGGGAGGAAGTCAAAGACGCATACAATCCGTATCTCTATCTATTAGAAACACAGAGAGATCAGAAAATATTCCTTCTCCACTCTTAATTATAACCGAAAAGCCCCCTTTCATCTAGTCCTTTGATCAGGGCCATAAGAGTTCCTCAATCCCTCCGCCTTCCCCTGCCCTGGCCGTCCGCTTGCGGCCTGCCTTCGCTTGATGGTGTGTTTCGCCGATGTTCTGCTTCAATGAAACACACCATCAGAATCATGCTTTAAGCGCCGCAAGCACTCACTTTGTCTCCCGCTTGAGCTTTGCTAACCCGAACCCTACTACTATAAGACGCCCAACTTGTACCTCTATCTATAATACGTTGCTTGCCGATTAAAGTGGCAGATCTCCAGCGGACGATGGCGGCGCTTCTGGACTGGATAAACCAGGAAGAACCGCGCTGACATCCAGCGGTTTTTCATAGATTGGTTCTGACTGTTTGAGCGCTTTTCTGGTCCGTGCGATGGTGCGCATACGACGGAAAAGGCGCAGCGTCTGGTATCCCAGCACCAGCGCGACCAGCAACGCCACAATAAAGAACGAAAATGATCCCAGGACATCGCCTACCGCGTCCCAACTGGCTCCGAAGACATAGCCCAGGGTGAGCAGCAGCACTGTACCCGCTGCTTCGCCCGCGATATCGTAAGCCAGGAAGCGCCGGTAAGGGTAGAGCTGCGCGCCGGCCAGCAGATTTATCGCCCCGCCGAGCGCGGAAACCAGAAACCGGCTGCTAAAAATAGCCCAGCCACCGAGCCGATCAAAATAAACGCGCGAGCGCTCAAGTGTCTGCGCCCGGATCAGGCGTCCTTCCATCCAGCGCAGCACTCTGCTGCCCCAGCGTCGTCCGAGCCAGTAGCTCACGTTATCCCCGGCGACAAAAGCGCTGAGCGCGACCACGAAGAGCAGTATAAATTGAAAATTGCCGAGCGCGGCAAACGCTCCTACGGCCAGCAGCACCAGCGTATTAGGTAGAGGAATGCCCACCGCGCCGATAAAAATACTGAGCCACAAAATAGGATAGCCATATTCCTGCAATAACGTCAGCAGGTAGGGTAAGAGATTATTCATGCATATATCCCTTTCCGTGGGGAAAAGGGAGGCGGTGTTCCGCCCGTTTGAGTTGTTGTCATGGGCGATGGCCCGCAGTTCAGTTCTTTGCGGCGATAGCTCAGAATAACGTTCTGGATATCGCTGATCATTTGCTTGAGCGGGAGCTGATAATGATCGGCCAGCACGCGCAGGGTGGCGTGTTCGACCAGCGAGTGATCGGTCAGGTGCAGGCTCTGAATAAAGCAAGGCTGTGGAACGCTGTAGACATACGAAATATAGGGGATGGTCATCCACGGCCTCACCGTCGTTACATCGCCATGCTGGATGCCCTGGTGATCCTGTTGGAAGTGCTGATATGCCTGAATGGTGCCTGTCGCTGTAAAACCGGTTAGCAGCAAGGCGAGGCACAGCAGCAGGCTGGTGAAAATAAACTTGAGACTGGTTTTCAAGCCGATCAAAAAAAAGCTCCAGCGTCCGTTGCAGTGAAAGGTATTTGTCCCTGCGCGAGCGCAATCTACTTGACGCGACTCATCTACTCCAATAGAATAGCAGAATGAAGACCCAAGTGCAACATCTCAAAGTCGCCATCAAGCGCGTTGATAAGAGCCTGCCCTTGCCTGTCTATGCGACACAGGGCTCGGTAGGCTTCGACCTGCTCTGCCGGGAAACCGTGGAGATTCTGCCACGGCAGATCGAATTGATCCCCGGCAATGTGATCGTGCGGATTCCCGCTGGCTATTTTCTGATGCTTACATTACGCAGTAGTACGCCTCGCCGGAAAAGTCTGCTTATTCCCAATGGTGTTGGCATCATCGACCAGGATTATTGCGGAGAGGGGGACGAACTGAAGGTTCAGGTGCTCAATTTCAGCGAAGAGGCCGTGCTGGTCAAAAAAGGTGAGCGCATCGCTCAGGGACTTTTTTTGCCGGTCATGCGCGTCGAGTGGGAAGAGATTGAGGAGCTTGGAGCCGGACGAGGTGGTTTTGGGAGTACCGGTGCATGATGTCCAATTACTACAAGATCCTGGGCGTAACCGCCGGGGCAAGCGCGGCGGAGATCAAACGCGCCTACCGCCGCCTGGCTCGCAAGTACCATCCCGATCTGAACGCGGAGGCGCGCGACGAGCAGATCAAGCGCATCAACGAGGCCTACGAGATTTTGAGCAACTCGGAGAAGCGCGCGGCCTATGATAAGAGTCTGCGTCTGGCCCGTTTGCAGGCTGAGAAGGCCTACCTCGAACGCGAGCGCCTGCACGCGGAGAGAGAGCGGGCGCGGGCGCAGGCGAGCGAACCGAAGATGACCTGGATGGAGGGCGTTTTTGGCTTTGTGCGCGAACTGAGAAAAGGTATGCGCGACGATTAGGCTGTTTCGTCGTCGCTCTCATGGGCGATGTGCCAGCGCGGCAGAGTGAAGCGCAGAGCCAATCCCTGACCCAGCAGCGTGACCAGCACGACGCCATAGACAATGCCCTCCAGCAGTTCCCGCTGCGTGAACCTGGCGGGCAGGCTGAGCACCAGCGCGATTGACAGCGCCCCGCGCAGTCCGCACAGGGTCAGCACCGGGCGCCACGACGGGGCCAGCGGACGCGGACGCGGCAGGCGCAGACGCGAGGCCAGGGGAAATGTGTAATGCCGGGCCAGTATGTCGTGAAGCGGCATCAACGTGTAGACGATCAGGGCGCGACCGGCGAGGACGCCCAGTACGGCCCAGAGAATGCCGGGGATAGCTCGCAGGAAATTGGACGTGCCGATCTGAATGCCCAGCAGGAGAAAGAGCAGCGAATTCGCCAGGTAGCCTATAAACTCCCAGACATCCTCAGCCGCTTCCTGTGAGCGCCGCGACATGCTCTGATCCTTGCCATAGCTCCCCAGTACCAGCCCCGCGCACACCACAGTCAGCAGACCCGACGTATGCAGCAGCGTCCCACAGAGATACGCGGCATAGGCCAGGCTAAACGTCAGCATCGTCTCAAACAGGTGATCGTCCACCAGGCGCAAAAAGCGCGAGCCGATCCAGCCGGCTGTCACTCCCAGCAGGGGACCGCCGATGAGCAGCCAGATAACCTCCAGGTCAAGCTTCAGAAAAGAAACGCCTAGCAGAGCCTCCGCCACCGAGGCCATCCCCAGCGAAGGCAGCAGCAATTGCTGAATCACCTCAAAGGCCGCCACACCTACGCCATCGTTAAAAAGGCTTTCCCCTTCCACCACCGTGCGCAGCCGCGCAGCCAGCCCCAGGCGTTTCAACAGCGACAGCGCGGCAATGGGATCAGTCGGCGAGACAATCGCTGCTACCAGCGCCGCCACCAGCCAGGAGAGGCCGATGCTCAAATGAAGCACCAGCGTCAAAATGAGCAGTGAGATCAACAAACCTGGCACAGCCAGCAGAAAGACGGGAAGCCAGTTTTCGCGCAGCCTGGACACATCGGCATTCCACGCGCCTTCAAAAAGTAGAGCAGGCAGGAACAGGAACAGTACCAGATCAGGATTGAGGATCAGGCCGCTGACCAGTGGACTAAAACCGATTGCCAGCCCGGCCAGCACCAGCACCAGCGTATACGGCAGACGCAGGCGCCTCGCCACCAGCGAAACCACCAGGGTAATGGTCAGCAAAACAACCACTGTTTCTGTGTTTTGCAAGGCATTTAAACCGCCGTCCGCGCCAACCCTCGCGAGCACACCCGTTACCCAGCCCATGTTTGCAGCTTTCCTTCCCCTACTGTAAATAGATGTATTTCCATTTGTAGAATATGTCCGGCTTAACCACCTCGGCTCTCATAGAAATAGTATTGTCCCCTGGACAAAACAGGAATATTTGTGAGGCCTCACCCACCCGGAAGGCAAAATCCGTATATGGGTGGTGGGCGGAAATGGTAGCCTG
>DASZXF010000314.1:0-11201 GCA_035546055.1 Ktedonobacteraceae bacterium | reverse complement strand
CTGCTCGCGGATCAGCGCTACCGTCTGATCGCGCTGGATTGGCGCGGCTTCGGCGAAAGTGAAATTGCCTCATCGGCGACCAGGCCGGTCATCTCAAGTATGGCTATGCTCGCCAGTGATGTCGCGGGCCTGATGGACACGCTGGGGATTCAGCAGGCGGTGCTCTGCGGCCTCTCCATGGGTGGCTATGCCGCCTTTGCCTTTGCGCGCGCCTATCCTGAACGCCTGCGCGGACTGATTCTGGCCGATACGCGTCCCGGCGCTGACACACCCGAAGCAGTGGCAAGGCGTGAAAACATAGCGCAACTGGCCGAAACCAGGGGGCCGGGCGCCATTGCCGATCTCCAACTCCCGGACCTGATCTCTGACTACACGCGCCAGCATCATCCCGAAGTGGAAACCCGCGTGCGCCAGCTCATCGATATGGCCACCCCCCAGGGCATCGCGGCGGCTTCACGCGGCATGGCTGTGCGAGGCGACTCCAGCGATCTCCTGGCCAGGATTGCCTGTCCCACGCTCGTAATCGTCGGCGAGAAGGATAGCCTGATCCCTCCATACGTGGCACGCGACTATGCGGCGCGCATTCCCGGAGCTCAGATGGTTATTCTCCCTCACGCGGGGCACCTGTCCAATCTGGAACAGCCCCAGTCCTTTATTCAAACCATTCGCCAGTTTCTCCAAACCTTTTCCTGATCGCTCACTCATCCCGGTTCGCGACCCTTTTCATGGACGAAATAGTTGCAAAGAGTACAGGAGCATTTTGATGAAAAAAGTCACGGAGCAGCAGCACGCGCAGGCGCCGATTGTGCTCATCGTTGATGATAACTCGGCCATACGTAACGTTGTAGGCTGGTCATTACAATTCGGCGGCTTCCAGCCGATTGAAGCCGCCAATGGCCTGGAAGCGGTGAAATGGATGGAGCAGGCCGCCAGCGAGAACCGCTATCCGGCAGTCATCCTCCTCGATCTCGCCATGCCCGGTATGGATGGCCGCTCCTTTCTCACCTGGCTGCAATCCACCTGGGTAGACCGCTATCCCACGCCCGCTATCATCGTCGTCACCGCCGGCCATCTCAATGAGAAAAACCTCAATCCCCCGCCAGTCGTCAAAGAGATCGTCACCAAACCCTTCCACGTCCGCGACCTCCTGGAGGTGATTCGCAAATGGGCAGGCTAAGCTCGCCTTACCCATGCGCCGCCAGCACCATCAATCCAGCTCCCAGATAAGTAACGGCCAGCATCAAACTTCCTGGACGACCAGGCCTGTGTAAATAGCGCCTGTTTGTTGACCCCTTCAGTACAATGTAATTGTATAGACAGTCGCCTTCACACAAAGCGATACCCGGCATAAAAGAGCCTCCATGAGTTGAAACATCTTTATCTGTCACATTTCACGCCAATTTGACGTATAAAACACAAGGTACGCGAAGACGTAGCACAACAGCCCAGGAGAAACGCCTGGAGAGAGCGCACAGAAAGCAGAACGAGCCATGACCGAACGCACTATTACTCTGACCGAAGCACGGCGCATCCTCAGAAACCTCGCGGAGCAACCACTGGAAGAGGTGCTGATCATTACCAGTCACGATCAACCCCTCTTCACCCTCATGCCCTATCGCGCTCATCGCGATCTACTGGCCAATGTCGAATCGCTGCAAACCGTGCTGGAAATCATGCTCGGCGGTGTCGCCAGCGAGCATACGCGCTCGCCACGTCCCGCCAAACCCGTCCTTGTCACCGACAAAAGCATATCCTGGGAGGAGTTCAAAGAAGAAGTTGGCTGGGAATAAGCCCTACCACTCGAACTTATCGATGAGAAAAGCACGACTATAGTGCAGCAGAATGGGGCTGCCGTGCGGACAAACGGCGGGGGCTGCTACTTCGGCGAGGGCGGCGAGCAGAGCGCGTTGTTCGGCGGGACCGAGTTCGCGGCCACGGCGCAGGGCCGAGCGGCAGGCCAGGCCGATCAACAGACGATCCTGCCAGTCGTTGCTCTCTTCGGCGGCGATCCGGGCCAGTTCGGGCAGATAGCCGGCCAGTTGCTCCGAGCCTGTTCCCCCTGGCACTGAACGGATGAGGAAGCTGCGCCCGCCAAAACGCTCGCACTCCAGGCCCAGACCCCGCAACATGGGCAGGCGTTGCTCGAATAGCTCGGCTTCGTGCCGCTTTAGCTCAACGACGACTGGCTCCAGTAGCAGATGCGATTCTACCGCTGCGGTCCATTCTTCTTCGTCCGCATACGTATGAGCGGCCTGCCCAAAACCGCTGTATTTCTGGCGCAGGTGCTCGTAAATGACGCGTTCGTGAGCGCGGTGCTGGTCGATCAGGTAGAGACTGCCATCGGGCGCTTCGGCAAGGATGACGGCTTGCTGCAACTGGGCCAGCGGACGCAGGACACGCAGCATGTCGGCGGTGCCCGCGTTGCCTCGCTGCTCCGCCTCTTCCTGAATGCGGTACTCGCCTGCCGCTTCGGCGACGTGCAGACCGCGCCGCCTCAGACCGGGCAGACGCCCCTGGTAGACCAGTCCCGGCCCCGGCAGACTCATCTCTTCGGGTAAAGCCGGGCTGCGCTCAAGTACACCGCGCAGAGCATTGCTCACTGCTTCGGCTACTTCGCGCTCGTGCAAGAGTTTAACTTCGGTCTTGGCCGGGTGAATGTTTACGTCCAGATCTCCGGCGGGCACGCGAATGTGCAGCACCAGCAGGGGATGCTGACCTCTGGGCAACAGGCCGCGATAGCCAGCCTCCAGGGCTTCCTGCAAGGATTTGATCTGCACCCAGCGTCCATTGACAAACAGGGTGATATGCTGGCGACTCCCCTGAGCCAGGGCGCGGTTGCCTGCATAGCCCTCCAGATCGAAATCCACGCCCGCTTGATGTACGCTGACATGCATGGGATGAAGCATTTCAGCCAGGGGCAGGTGATAGATTTCCGCCAGGGCTTTGCTCAGATTCCCCGTGCCGCTGGTCTGGAGGGCGATCTGCTCATCCAATTGCAAGGTAAAACGCACGTCTGGATAGCCCACGGCGTAGCGCCGCAGCAGTTGCAGAATATGCCCGCCCTCGGTGCGCGCCTGGCGCATGAATTTCAGACGTGCCGGGACGTTATAGAACAGATCGCGCACGGTGACGGTGGTACCTGGAAACCTGGCTCGCCTGCCGCGCTGGATGATCTCGCCGCCACGCACAATCACATAGGCGGCGACCTCCTCGCCCTCGGCCTGTTGCAGTTCCGCCGCCAGGCTGAGCAGGGTGAGTTCAGAGACAGCGGCAATACTGGCCAGGGCTTCTCCCCGAAAGCCCAGGGTGCGCAAGGCTCCCAGATCTTCGACCCGGCGCAGTTTGCTGGTGCTATGGCGCGCGCAGGCCGCTTCCAGTTCGTCGGCGGGGATGCCGCTGCCATCGTCAATCACACGCATAAGGCTCAGACCGCCGCCGCGTATCTCCACACGCACTTCGCGCGCGCCGGCGTCCAGGGCATTCTCCATCAGTTCTTTGATGACTGAAACTGGTCGCTCAATGATCTCACCCGCCGCGATACGCTCCGCTACTGAGAGCGGTAGCGGCAGAATAGGCGCGCGTACCGGTGTTTGCTGCTTAACCATGATAAGCCTCTCCATCCCTGAACATTCTCTGCGTGGCCCTGCGCTGCTTCTGCATGGCGCAAAGGAGATTCAATGCGTCAAGCGGCGTGATGGCGTATACATCGATTTCGTCGAGCAGGGCCGCGACATCCTCGCCGCTGGCGACGAGCGCCTGACCAACGGCCCGGCCTTCCGCGCTCTGCCAGGTATATGCGCCCTTTGCTTCGGCTACGTGTCCATTGCCGCCTGCCTCCCGACCGCGCTGGCCATGCCCGTTCTGTTGCTCATGCGTCAGATGGATCTGAACCTCTGCCCGCTCGGCTTCCAGGTGCTTGAGAATTTCGTCGGCGCGTCCGACGACCGCCGGGGGCATACCGGCCATACGCGCGACATGCACGCCATAGCTGCGTCCCAGGCTGCCCGGTACGACACGGTGCAGGAAGACAATCTCGTTCTCATCCTCGCCGCTGATCGCCATGGTTGAGACGCGCAAATGAGGCAGTTCGGCGGCCAGCACAGCCAGCTCGTGATAATGCGTGGCAAACAGCGTGCGCGCGCCAACGCTGTTATGCAAATATTCGACGACAGCCCGCGCGATGGCCAGTCCGTCGTAGGTGCTGGTGCCGCGTCCAATCTCATCCAGAATAATCAGGCTATGGCGCGTGGCATGGTGCAAAATGGTCGCGGTTTCCTCCATTTCGACCATAAAGGTGCTCTTGCCGGAGGCAATGTCGTCTTCGGCGCCGACTCGCGTGAAAATGCGATCAACCAGCCCGATATGCGCGCTCCTGGCGGGCACGAAGCTGCCGATCTGCGCCATCAGGACAATCAGGGCGACCTGGCGCAAATAGGTCGATTTGCCGGCCATGTTTGGACCGGTCAGCAGGACAATGCTGGCCCCATCCGCACTTTCCGCCGCTTCCAGGTGAGTATCATTGGGGATAAAAACATCGCCATCCAGCGCGTGCTCGACTACCGGATGACGCCCGCCGTTGATTTCAATTGCGCCACTCTGGTCAAGCTGCGGACGCGTGTAGCCCTGGTGCGCGGCCACTTCGGCCAGGCTCAACAGCATATCCACCAGGGCAACGACCTGGGCGGTCTGCATCATGCGTTCATAGTGAGCGCTTAACTGGCGCAGGACATCGGCATAAATGCTGCGCTCCAGTTCGTCAATGCGCTCCTCGGCGCTCAGGATACGCGCCTCGTGCTCTTTCATGGCGGGCGTGATAAAGCGCTCGGCATTGGTCAGGGTTTGCTTGCGAATATAATCATCAGGCACCATGTCCAGGCGTGCATTGCTGACCTCGATGTAGTAGCCAAAGACCTTGTTAAAGCCAACTTTGAGGCGGGCAATCCCGGTACGTTCGCGTTCGCGCGCCTCCAGCGCCAGCATCCAGCGGCGCGAGTCGCGAATTGAGGAGATCAGTTCGTCCAGTTCAGCGTGAAAGCCGGCGCGGATCAGGTGTCCATCGCCCTCCTGCTCGTCGTCCCCTCCGCTGCGCGTCAGGGCACGTCCGATTAAATCGCTGACCTGCGGACAGGCGTCGAGACGCCCGGCCAGTTCGTGGAGCAAGGAGGCTTCGCAGCCGCGCAGCATCTCCGCCAGTTGCGGCATCACCTGCAAATAGTCGCGCAGACCCAGCACTTCACGCGGCACCGCCGTCCCCTGGCGAATGCGCCCGGCGATGCGTTCCATATCTCCCAAACGCTGCAATGCCATGGTAAAACGACTGCGCAGGGCGGGACTCTCGTAAAACTCCTCGACGCTCTCCTGACGAGCGTTCAGCTCTACCAGATCCAGCAGGGGACGCGTCAGAGCACGCCGCAGATGGCGCGCTCCCATGGCGGTGATGGTGCGATCCAGCACAGCCAGCAGACTGCCCTGCAGCGTTCCCCCACGCGCTCCCTGCAAAAGATCCAGGTTGCGCTGAGTATGCGCGTCCAGCACCATATAACTGGTCGTGTGATACGAACGCAATCCGGTGAGCAGAGCCAGCAGTCGCTCATTCATAGTGCCCAGGTAGGCCACGATAGCCCCGGCAGCGGCGATGGCCTGGGGAGCCTGCGCGCAGCCATATGCCTCCAGCGAATGGGTCTGAAACTGCTTATGTAGACGCTCGCGCGCGGCCTCGACGGCGAAAAAGTGGGCAGGACAGGGCGTGACGGTCATGGTTTCAGCCGGCCATTGCACACCCGTCTTATGTTCCTCGGCTATCAGGCACTCGGCTGGCGCCAGGCGTTGTAACTCCGCTTCCAGAGCCGCCGGCAGTTCTTCGGGGCTAAACCACGTCACGCTAAACTCGCCGGTACTCACATCCACTGCCGCCAGTCCAGTCTGCGCGCGTCCACGCGCCACAGCGGCCAGGTAATTATTCTGGCGTGCCGGCAGAAGATTGGGTTCCGAGAGCGTCCCCGCCGTAAGAATGCGCGTCACAGCCCGTTCAACCACCCCCTTGACCGGCGTCTCAGAGGTCTGATCGCAAATCGCCACCCGATGGCCGCGCGCCACCAGCTTGCCCACGTAGTTTTCCAGGGCGTGAATGGGTATCCCCGCCAGCGGCACCAGTTCCTCACCATAATGGCGCGCGGTCAGCACAATCTGCAAATCTCGCGCGGCAATGCGTGCATCCTCATCAAACGTCTCGTAAAAATCGCCTACCTGATAGAGCAACAACGCGTCGGGATATTGACTCTTGATCTGCAAATATTGACGACGAGCAGGTGTAGCCATGATCTTCTCTCTACCTTCGTACCGATCTCTTCCTGAAAGCATTTATAGGTATAAATATTATTAGTTCGTCCCTGACCAGCATGGGGAATAGCCAGAACCTGAGCCGGCTCCATGCCCGGCCATGTACCTCTATCTAACGCCCGCTTAGTGTAAACCAGGATGGTAGACCCGTCAACCTTGCGCCTGTTAATAGGAGCAACCGGGCAGAAGGAACGCGCTTCGCTCCTCTCTGCGTGCCCACAACGGGCAGGCGAATTTTTCCTCTTCTCTTCTCTTCTTTTTCGCGTCACAAGATATGGAAAATACTGCCTCAGTTGTCCTGTCCATGTTCCTGCCACGCCTCCTGCCAGTGCGTTTCATGAAAATGGGGTAAGCGGGCGGTTGGAAAAATCTCTCGTCATAAGGGAAGTACCATAGCCATGAAGTCCGCTGCACATCCTGTGGAAAATGAAGTAGAATGAAAGGCCTGCCACACTGAAAAAGGAGCTTTTTATCGTGCTACAAAGCTCACCGGCAGGTTTATCTGTCGAGGAAAGGAAAAACACCTCTATGATGTCTGAAAAACGCCCGTTTCGCTTCGGCGTAGTCACCGGCGGCGCGCCCACACGCGCGGAGTGGCTGGCTCCCATTCGCAAGACGGAGGAGCTTGGCTATGCCACTCTCTTATTAACTGATCACTTCGTCAACGATTTTCCGCCGCTGATCCCTTTGATGGCGGCAGCGGACGCGACTCGCACCCTGCGCGTTGGCACCTTTGTCTTCAACAACGATTTTCGCCATCCCGCGCTGCTGGCCAAAGAGATAGCGGTCCTCGACCTGCTGTCCGAGGGACGCGTCGAGCTGGGCATCGGCGCGGGCTGGAACCAGATCGAATATCAGCAGGTTGGCCTGCCTTTCGATGAGCCAGGCGAGCGCATCCAGCGTTTAGCAGAAGCGATCCAGATTTTAAAACAATTCTTTACCGAGGATAAAGTCAATTTCTCCGGCCAGCACTACACCATCAACGATTTGCTGACCTTGCCGAAAACCGTGCAGAAGCCACACCCCCCCGTTTTCACCGGCGGCGGTGGCAAAAAACTGCTCTCCCTGGCCGCGCGCGAGGCGGATATCATCGGCATCCATTTTAAAGCTGGCAAAGATGGCCGCACCGATCCTTTTGAGCACACCGCCGAGGCGGTGGCAAAAAAAGTTGCCTGGGTGCGCCAGGAGGCAGGCGAACGTTTCCCAGCCATCGAACTGAACATGCTGATCAGATCAGTGGTGATTACCGACCATCGCCAGCAGGCAGCTGAAGAGTACATGCGTTCGCACAGCCGCCTGCAATTGAGCGCCGAACAACACCTGGCTGATCCCTACCTGCTTTTCGGTAGTGTCGAGCAGATGGTCGAACAACTCCAGCGCACCCGCGAACAATTTGGCATCTCTTACTTTGTTATAGGCGATGACTCTATGGAAGCCTTCGCTCCGGTCGTCGCACGCCTTGCCGGAAAATAAACTTTTGAGTGTTTAACAGCCCAGAACTGTTAAACACTCAAAATCTCCCTACCTTCCTTGACAAAAAGCAGGCGAACGTGAATACTATCCTTATTCATTTGCATGGGATTAATCAACAGGAGATCATCTTGGAAGTCTCTATTCACACCATTTTCGCCAGCGTGCTGGAGCGCTCCGCCAACCTGGACTCGCTGGTGGGGTCCATCGCCGAGTGGATCGGACGCGCCATTATCGAGGGACGACTACGACCAGGCGACGATCTGAATTCTGTCGCGCTCTCCAGGCAGTTTAAAACCAGTCGCACGCCTGTACGCGAGGCACTGATGCTGCTGGAAAAAGAGGGGCTGGTGACGATTCCGCCGCGCCGCCGGCCCTTTGTCACCCGCGTCAGTCTGCGCGAAGTTCGCGAGATTTATCAGATCCGCGCGCATCTCTATATGCTGGTGGCGGATCTGATTGTCGCCCAGGCTTCCGATACGGCTATTCATAGCCTCTGGCAATATCAAACTCGCCTGGAAGAGGCTGTACAGGCCGACAACCGGGACGCCTATTTCTGGAGTAACCTTTCCTTCCGCGCCACCGAGGCCGAAATCTGCGGCAATCTGCATTTACAGCAAATGCTCAACTCCCTCGGCCTGCGCACATTGAACTTACGCCACCAGACTCTGGGCTACCCCGGACGCATGGAGCGCTCGCTGAGAGATCACGCCCGCCTGATTCAGGCCTACGAGGAGCGGGACTCTTCCCTGGCCCAGTCGCTCACCCGTTCGCTGGTCTTCCGGGGTCTGGCTTCGATAGAGCATTCCGAGTGGGTCACATCGTCCAGAGAACAGGACGCCGACATGGAAACAGAAGAGAGCCTGTTGCTCAACGGCTATCTGGCCGCAGAAAACGAGGAGTTTTAAAAGCCTGTTCATAGTAAAATCCACTGTTGACAGGTGGGCAGACTGTACCATATGCTAGCAAGCGTTGAGGCATCTTCACAACACAACCGGACGCTGCCAGAGCCTCTGCCGGGCGAAACGCGCGGCGGAATGATCTGCTGAGGCGGCATCATAGGAAAGCGAGGGAAATATGGGTGATCCACGCAACGCCATGGACCTGAAACCGGGCTATCGCGGGCGAGCCTTCACATCGGACCTCTCCGGCCAGGAATTCTGGCTGGTCGTCGATAAGGGCTTCCAACCGATGGGGCTGGTGATTGGCAACTGCATCTACTCCATGGGCGCTGTGCGCAACTGGCTGGTCGGCATCAAGAGCAATTTCCAGGGCGAAATTAAAGAATACTCCCAGTTAATGTACCAGGCCCGCGAACTGGCTCTCAGCCGCATGCAGTTCGAGGCGGACCAGCTAGGGGCCGATGGGGTTATCGGCGTCGATATCAATGTCGAGTTTTTACACAATAATGAGTGGATGGAGGTGACGGCGATTGGAACAGCCGTTCGCTACGTCGGCAACGGCCAGCCTGCCACCAATATGGGCCGTGTGAGCATCCCAGCCGGCTAACCATCATCTATGCCACGTGCAGGGTCAGCGCATCGCGCCGCGATGGCTACCCTGCATCGCCATCTTTTTCAGAACAGAACCGAGAAATAACCATGCCATTCGACCTTCAACGCGCTCGCCTGGAGACACCGGGGTGCGAGCATGTTCTGCACTTCAACAACGCTGGCTCGGCTCTGCCACCTCAGCCTGTGCTCGATGCGACTATCGCTCATCTGCAACTGGAGGCGCGCATCGGCGGCTACGAGGCAGCCGCGCAGGCCCACGAGGCCATCGAGCATACGTATGACGCCGTGGCGAGTCTGCTCAATTGCGCTCGCGAGGAAGTGGCCCTGGTGGAAAGTGCTACCCACGCCTGGGATCTGGCTTTCTATGCCATCCCCTTCAAACCCGGTGATCGCATCCTGACCGCAAAGGCCGAATACGCCAGCAACTACATCGCGTACCTGCAACTGGCGCGCAAGATCGGCGTGACCGTTGAAGCTATTCCCAATGATGAGCACGGCCAGCTTTCCGTGGCGGCCCTGCGCCAGATGCTCGATGAACGCGTCAAATTGATCGCCATTACTCACGTTCCCACCAGCGGCGGCCTGGTCAATCCCGCCGCCGAGGTGGGCAAGGTCGCGCGTGAGCACGGCATTCTCTATTTGCTCGATGCCTGCCAATCGGTCGGCCAGATGCCCATCGATGTCGCCAGTATCGGCTGCGATCTGCTCTCTGCCACCGGGCGCAAGTATCTGCGCGGTCCCAGAGGCACCGGCTTCCTCTATGTGCGCAACGCGATCCTCGATCAACTGGAACCGCCCTTTCTCGACCTCCACTCGGCGGAGTGGGTCGCCCCCGACCGCTATACTGTGCGGGCGGACGCGCGGCGCTTCGAGAGTTGGGAGAGCAACCTGGCCGCGCGCATTGGCCTGGGCGTGGCCATTGATTACGCACTCTCCTGGGGCATGGACAAGATCTGGCGCCGGGTACGCGACCTCGCTTACGCCCTGCGCACGCGCCTCAGTCCGCTCCCCGGCGTGATTGTCCATGATCGCGGCATCACTCAATGCGGCATCGTCACCTTCACGGTGGAGGGTCAGGAACCCGCCGAGATCAGGCGCGTCCTGGCCGCTCAGCAGATCAATGTGACCGTCGCCGAGCGCAACAGTACGCTGCTCGACCTGGGCGAGCGCGGCCTGACCAGCATGGTGCGCGCCTCCGTCCACTACTATAACTCCGAGGAGGAGGTCGAGCGTTTTACCAGGGCCATCGAGGCTCTGGCATAGACCTCAGCGCTCCAGGCGCGCGGATCGCTGATGGAGGATTATTCACGTGCGATAGACATCTGCGAAATATCTCTCCATCAGCCGCTCCGGCGTGCGCGACGGCTGAAAACCTACTTTCTGATAGAGGCCGTGGGCGTCCCTGGTCACCAGCATCCAGCGCCGTAGCCCTTGCAGTTCTGGATGCTCGACAATAGTCTGCATGAGCCACCGACTCAGCCCCCGACCGCGATACTCCTCGATCACAAACACATCGCCGATATACGCGAACGTCGCATAATCGCTGATTACTCGCGCCAGCCCCACCTGACGCGTCCCATGATAAATGCCAAAGGGCAATGAATGCTCAAGCGAACGCTCCACCACCGCACGCGGAATCCCCTCAGCCCAGTACGAACGGCTCAAAAAACCATGAATCACGTCTATATCCAGACGCCCTCGCTCAGTGCTGATACTATACTCGCCCCGCTCCCAGGTCTGATCCATATTCATTGACATACTCCTCTGATTAAAAGCCATCATGCCAAAAAGATAATAACCTCAAGTATGCCTTTCCACCCCCACTCACGCAACAGCCAATCTATCTCCCGGGTCTGAGCCATTGTCAATCATAGAATT
>DASZXF010000313.1:0-4022 GCA_035546055.1 Ktedonobacteraceae bacterium | reverse complement strand
AAACATATCACCAGGGAGATTCCGCGCCTTTTTGTCTCCATGACCAGGCCACCACATTCCACTACCCGGCCAGTGATCGCACCAGAGGCCGAGGAGAAGTCCTCGGATTCCAACCTGACCCAGATGAAAAACCACCCGCTGACCCAGCCGATTACCCCGCCCGCGCTGCGCGTGGCAGACTCGCTGGCCAGCAACATCCAGCCGCTTCCCACGCTCAGCGGACCGGGCAGCAATCTCTCTTCGTTGACCGGAACGCCACCAGAGCAGCCACGCAGGCTTTTCATCTATCCTCTCCTGATGCTGGTCCTGCTGGTACTGATAATTCTGGCCGCCGGCGGCAGCGGAGTCTATTACCTGGTGCATACCAATCAGCAGCGGCAAAACGACCAGGAACTGGTCAACGTGCAGGCCTTGCTCGACCAGGCCCAGCGCGAAGCCGCTCAGAACCCGGCTCAGGCCTTACAAACCCTGGCCAGGGTCCAGCAACGTCTGCGCGCCCTCAAGCAAAGCGGTCAGCTCGATAGCGGAGAAAGCGCGCAACTCACTACGTTACAGAACCGCCTGGTTGCTACGACCAGATCGGCGATCACATCCTACAATCAGCATAACCTGATTACGCTGCTGCCCTGCACCGGAGCCTCGCAGACCAGCGTCCTGAGCGGAAGTACGGCGAGCGCGCTGGCGGTGCTGACGCAGGCGGGCGTTCCCGCGTACTACACCCTGGGCGCGGATGAAAGAATACACCTGTTTCTCCCTGCCACGGCCACTACGACTACCAGCGCCGCTTCCACCTCTGCCCTGGCAGACGCGCTCGTTATCGGCATGGTCGGCCTGAAAAATCAGCTGGTCGCCCTGAGCGTACCAGCGAGTGACAACCCTGGCGCGACCTATGACATCGATGTGCTGAAGCCAGGAAACCAGGGAGCCTTACAGATTGGCTTGACCATTCAGCTCGATCCTTTGCTCCTGTCGACCGGGCAAACGCCGGCGCAGATTGCTGCCTGGAGCGATGGTCAGACCACGGAGATCTTCGTCGCCCTGTCCTCGGCGGCCTCCAGGAGCAGCACCATTCTTGCCTATGTGGTGAGCGGCAAGACCCCAACCCTCATGCCCATTGTCGAGGTGCCGGGACGCACACTGGCCCTGACAGCCGTGGCCGGTCAGCTTTTCCTGCTGCTGGCCGGCGGACAGATCGAGAGTTTGTCCATCGCGCCAGATCACACCCTGGCTCAGCAGCCTGTTCCTGTCCTGCTCAATCAGCCCATCGCGCCGCCCCTGACCGCCAGCGCCAGGCCCTTCACGCTCCAGAGCACCGTCCCCGTGGTCTCCCTGCCCACGACAAAAGGAAGCTGGCCCCTGGTCTTTTCCTCTTCGCCCACGCTCTCTCCCCAGATCAGCGCGGCCCCGAACGCCGACATGTCCTCCTACCATCTTTTCATCGCCGATCCCGCTCATCAGCGCGTGCTGGACCTCGCTCCCCTGAAGCAGGGCCAGACCGCCAATCTGACCCTCACCCTGACCCGGCAATACGTAACGTCAGCCTCTTTCCACCTGATGAAAGGTCTGGCCACCCCTGACGCCACGACCTTCTATCTACTCAGCCAGACCAGTTCCGTCGATGAAACCCTGATGACTATTGCCACTGGAGCAACTCCATGCCTGACCTGAGCGTAGAAAAGCGCATCCAGATAGTATATACTACAAAATGATGAGAATATGGCGAGACACAATCTCATCGTACAACACAGGGCAATCCATTGGCATGCACCTGATTCTGGTTTCAACGCATTCTCCACGAAACCAGTCAGGCCAGGATGGCAACTAACAGGAGCAAGCAGTGAACACACCACATCAAGAACATTCCAGCACCTACTATGTTCAGGATCGCTCAAATGAGGACGAACTGCAACGCCTGGTCGCGCAGGACCAGATGATGACAGCCAGCATGAACGGCGTTCTCGCGGAACAGACCGATCCTGCGCGCATTCACCGGGTTCTCGACGTGGCCTGCGGCACCGGCGGCTGGCTGATTCAGCTCGCGCGCGAGTATCCCCATATCCAGTGCGAAGGTATTGACATCAGTGGCAAAATGCTGGAATACGCGCGCGGGCAGGCAGTTCAGCACCAGGTTCAGGATCGCGTCCAGTTTCATGTCATGGATGCGCTGCGCATGCTGGAATTTCCCGGAAAACACTTTGATCTGGTCAATCTGCGCTTCGGCATCAGTTTTGTGCGCACCTGGGAATGGGCCAAAATGCTCCAGGAGATGCGGCGGGTCTGCAAACCCGAAGGGATTATCCGCATCAGCGATGTGACCTCAATCTCTTCCAACAGTCCCACGCTTGACTACATCATGTTGCAGATCGGTCTGCCGGCGTCCATCCGCGCCGGTCTCGCCTTTGGCGAGGCGCCCGACGCCACACCCAAAAATATTGCGCGCTTGATGTCGGAATACCGTTTCCACGCCATCCAGCAGGTCGATTATCCCGTCGAGTACCACGCCGGCACTCAGCAGCACCGCCTCTTTGTCGAGGACATCCGCCGTATGCTGCGCCTGGCCCCACCATTCTGGCGTAAATGGACCCGCGTGCCGCAAGATTTCGAGGTCTACTATGAGCGCACGCTCCGCGAGATTGAGCAACCCGATTTCGTCGCCACCTGGCCACTTTTCACTATCTGCGCCCGGGCCAGACCATCCACCGCCGAGACTTGCGCTCAAAAAGAAGCGTGGACGGGTATGGAGAAGGCAGCCGCGCCCTCCGTACCTGTCTCACGCTTCTTTTTTGCGCGCAAGCCCTCTTATTGAGACACAATATCATTGACAAAGCTCGCCGGCCTGTGGTATGCTTGTCGGCGTAAAGAGACAACATCTCAATAAGAACCTGTGTGGTCTTGTTTCAGGGAGGGTTATTTCGTGGTTTATTTTCGACGGATGCCGGGCTGGCTCTTGCCGGGCCTGGCGGTCGTTTGTCTGTGCTGGTTGAGCGCCTGCGGGGGTGGCGTGGCAGCGACGGGGCAGGGGACAGGCGGGCGAGTTATTCAGGTGGTGGCGGCGGAGAATTTTTATGGCAATCTGGCCAGTCAGTTAGGAGGCAGTCATGTGGCGGTGACAAGCATTCTCTCTGATCCCAATGTTGATCCGCACGAGTATCAAACAACGACCAGGGCGGCGATTACGGTCAGCAGGGCCGACGTGGTGATTGAGAATGGTGGTGGGTACGATGATTGGATGGAGAGGCTGCTGGAGTCGACGCCGAAGAGTTCGCGCCTGGTGCTCAAGGGTTTTGAGCTGGCGCCGAGGCGATTGCCGGACAATGAGCATGTCTGGTATGGCCTGGAGAACATGACGGCCATCGCGGGGGTGCTGGCGGCTGCTTTCAAGCAACTGGACCCGGCTGACGCGACGGCGTTTGCGCGTTACCTGGATACCTTCAAACAATCGCTTCAGCCCTTGCAGGCCAGAATCGCGGCCATCAAAGCCAGGTACAACGGTACGCCGGTTGGTCTGACGGAGACCATTTATCTGTATCAAAGCGAGCCGGCGGGGCTGAAGGTGCTGACGCCACTGGCCTTTGAGAAGGCGATTGCCGAGGGCAATGATCCGCCGGCGGGAGCGGTGATTACGACGACGGATCAGATTACGCAGCGCCAGATCAAGGTGCTGATCTATAACCAGCAAACGGTGACGCCGGTGACGACCAATCTGCTCAGCCAGGCCAGGGCGTATGCCATTCCCCTGGTGCCGGTGACGGAGACGATGCCTGCGGGCAAGAATTATCAAACCTGGATGCTGGATCAGCTCAACGATCTCCTGGCGGCGTTGGGCGGGTAGCATGAGAGAGGGAAAAGACGTGAGAGAAGAGAGGGCCATTACCTTAGAGCAGGTACGAGTGCAGTTCGGCAAACGCGTTCTTCTGCAGGATTTGAGCCTGGACATTCGGCAGGGGGAGTTTATTACGCTGCTGGGTCCGAACGGGGCGGGCAAGAGTACGCTGCTCAAGCTGCTGCTGGGTCTGATCAGG
>DASZXF010000312.1:0-5360 GCA_035546055.1 Ktedonobacteraceae bacterium | reverse complement strand
GTGGATACCACCAACCCGCTGCAGAAAAAAGCTGACGCTGGCAAGGCCGGGCTGGCGGAGTGGTTCCAGGTGCCGACCTGGAAGCGCGCCCTGTCCGATCCCTCGCCCGCCCTGGCCGGCCAGCTCCTCACCAGCGCCGGCAAGTGCTGGATTCTCTTCTGCGATGCTCACGGCGTCGGCGAAGCCCTGGCCGCGCGACTGGCGGACCACCGCCAGCAGGTCATCTCCGTTCACCCCGCGCCGGCGTTCGCCCGCCTGGATGCGCGGACCTACGCGGTAAATCCACGCGAACGGCAGGACTATCTGCAACTCTTCCAGAGTATCCAGCAGCAGAATACACTTCCGCTGCATATTGTCCATCTGTGGAATGTCACGGGCGCCGAGATGCCGGCTGAGCAGATACTGGAACATGGCTTTTACAGTCTGCTGGCGCTGACGCAGGCGCTGGGAGACGCGGGCGTGGAAAGCTGCCGCCTCAGCATCCTGGCCGACTCCTGGCGCGATGTGCTGGGCAATGAGACACTCTGTCCAGAGAAGGCCACGCTGGACGGTCCCTGCGTGGTCATTCCCCAGGAGTACCCGGCCTACGAGGTGCAGGGGATCGACATCGTACTGGCGGAAGCGCTGGGGCCGGACCGCGATCTGCTGCTCACCCGCCTGCTGGCGGAAATGGCCGCGCCTGAGCGTCCGCCCATAGTGGCGTTGCGCGGCAAGAGACGCTGGCTGCCCGCCTTTGAGCCGCTGCGCCTGGAAGAAGAGGCTGAGCGCGCCATGCCCTTACGAGCTGGCGGCGTCTATCTGATTACCGGTGGCCTGGGAGGGCTGGGGATGGCCCTGGCCGAGCACCTGGCGCGCACGTGCGCGGGGGTCAGACTGGTCCTGCTGGGACGCACGCCGCTGCCTCCGCGCGCCAGCTGGACGGAGATCATCGCGCGTGAGGGCTGCGAGACGGGCACGGGACGCCAGTTGCAGCAGATTCTCACCCTGGAAGGCCTGGGCGCGTCGGTCATGACCTTCAGCGCCGATGTAGCCGATGAAGGACGTATGCGCGAGGTGGTGAAGCACACGCTGGGAGTCTTTGGCGAACTGCATGGCGTCTTTCACCTGGCCGGCGTGCCGGGGATCGGATTAATGCAATGGAAGGCGCGGGAACAGGCCAGCGCGGTTCTGGCGCCCAAAGTACAGGGAACACGAGTGCTGGAGCGCGTACTGGCCGATCTGCCGCTCGATTTCCTGGTTCTCTTCTCCTCGGTGACCGCCCAGACCGGCGGCCCCGGCCAGGTTGACTACTGCGCGGCCAATGCCTTTCTCGACGCCTACGCCCGCAGCCACGCCGAGGTTCACGGTATGACGCTCGCGCTGAACTGGGCTGAATGGCAATGGAACGCCTGGGAGGACGGTCTGCGCGGCTTCAGTCAGGAGATTCAGGCGGCGCTCCAGGAAACACGCCAGCGCTATGGGATTACCTTCGCGGAGGGCTTCGAGGCCTTGCGGCGCGTACTGCCCCTGGGACTGCCCCAGGTGATTGTCAGCCCGCAAAACTTTGCCTCGCTGCTGGCAAGTAGCCGCTCCATGACCACGGAGAGCCTGCTGACGCGTGCTCGTTCGACGGCTCCGGTCGGCGGCCAGTTGCACCAGCGGCCAGAGCTGGCGACCTCGTATGTCGCGCCCCGCGATGCCACGGAGCAACGGCTGGCCGAGATCTGGCAGCACTTGCTCGGCATTGCCCGGGTTGGCATCCATGACAATTTCTTTGATCTCGGCGGAAACTCCCTGGCCGGGCTGGAACTGATTTCGCGCGTGAGAAAGGCCTTTGACCTGGCCGATCTGCCGACCTATATCCTCTACGAGGCGCCTTCGGTGGGCGCGCTGGCCGGCTACCTGGCTCAGCGCCAGAGCAGTCAGGCGGATAACGCAGCGCAGACTCAGGCGGCAATCTGGCAAGAACGCAGTGAGAAACGCCGCGCGAACCTGAAACAGCGTATGCGCGGCAGCTATAGAACACAGTGAGAGGGTTGGCCCAATGATGCACGAAGAACTTCTACCAGATTCCTCCTATGATACGTCCCTGGCGATTGTCGGCATGGCGGGGCGTTTTCCTGGCGCCCCGGATGTGGAAACGCTCTGGCAAAACATCACGGCTGGCGTGAGGTCTATTCGCTTCTTTAGCGATGAAGAACTGCTGGCCGCTGGCGTGAGTCCAGAACTGCTGAGCCGGCCCGACTATGTGAAGGCGGGCACGGTTCTGGAGGATGCCGACGCTTTTGACGCGTCGTTCTTTCAATTCAGCCCGCGCGAAGCGGAGATCATGGACCCGCAGCATCGCCTCTTCCTTGAAAGCGCCTGGCAGGCGCTGGAAGACGCCGGCTACAATCCAGAAACGTATGCGGGACTGATCGGCGTTTTCTCCGGCTCGGCCCTGAGCACTTATCTGCTCAACAATATTTATTACAATAACGAACTGGTCGATACGGTGGGCAAGGTGCAGATCTCGATTGGCAATGATCGCGATTCGCTTTCCTCGACTGTTTCCTATAAGCTGAACTTACGCGGTCCCAGCTTCGCTGTACAGACCTTCTGCTCAACCTCGCTGGTGGCGGTCCACCTGGCCTGCCAGAGCCTGCTGAACTACGAGTGTGATATGGCCCTGGCCGGTGGCGTGGCTATCCAGTTTCCCCAGGTCAGCGGCTATCTCTATGAAGAGGGCGGGATTGTCTCACCCGATGGAGTCTGCCGCACCTTTGATGGCCAGGCCCGGGGCAGCGTGATGGGCAATGGCCTGGCCGTGGTGACGCTGAAACGTTACGAGGATGCGCTGCGCGATGGGGACCATATGTACGCGCTCATCCGTGGCTCGGCGATCAATAACGATGGCAATTTACGCGTCAGCTACACGGCGCCCGGCCTCAATGGGCAGAGCGAGGTCATTTTGCAGGCGCTGGGCAACGCGAATGTGCCTGTTGAAACTATCAACTATATCGAGGCCCACGGCACAGCGACGATGCTGGGCGATACGGTGGAGCTGGCGGCTATGAAAAAGGCCTTTGCCGCCCATACAGCTAAACAGCAGTTCTGCGCCATCGGCTCGCTCAAACCCAATATCGGCCACCTGGACCGCGCTTCGGGCGTGACGGGCCTGATCAAGACGGCCCTGGCCCTGCACCATCAACAACTTCCTCCCAGCCTGAACTTTGAGAGCGCTAACCCGGAGGTCGATCTGGAGCACAGCCCATTTTATGTCAACACGAAGCTGAGTCCCTGGCCGGCCACGCCGGGTACGCCCAGAAGGGCGGGAGTCAGCTCGTTCGGCATTGGCGGGACGAACGCGCATGTGGTGATGGAGGAGGCGCCGGTGCCCGTCTCTGGTCCGGCTCGCTCCGCTTCGCTGCTCCTGCTGTCGGCCAAAAGCGCGACGGCGCTGGAGAAGATGAGCGCGAATCTGGCGGCCTTCCTCACGCAACATCCAGAGGTGCAACTGGCGGACGTGGCCTATACCCTGCAGGTTGGACGCAGCGCCTTTAACCATCGACGCATGCTGGTCTGCCAGAACCGCGATGAGGCTCTCAGGCTGCTGGGTGAGCAGCCTGAGAGGCGAGTTCTGAGCACTTACCAGACGCGGCGGGACCGCGAGCCGGTCCTGCTCCTGCCCGCCGCGCTGCCTGACGCCCGCTCGCTGCTCCGCGAACTGGCGGCTGAGGAGCCTGTGGTGCGCGAGATGGTGGAAGACTGCGCGCACATTCTGCGCACTCAAACTGGCCTTGACCTTATGGCTGCCCTGCACGCCGACGATGAAACAGCTATCACGCCCGCGCTGACCCGCGCGCTGCTCTTTGTGCTTGAGTACGCGCTGGCCCGCCTGCTCACCCGGTGGGGTCTGCGCTTCCAGGCGTTATATGGACAGGGCGTCGGCGAATATGTGGCCGCCTGTCTGGCGGGCAGCGCGGAGCTTGCGACAGCTCTCCTCCAGGCGCTTGCGCCCCACCTGAGCACCGGCGGGTCTGCCCGCAGTATCCCGGCTTTCCAGGCGCCCAAAACGCCCTGGCTTTCCAGCCTGACCGGCACATTCGTTACCGCGCAGCAGGCCAGCGATCCGGCATACTGGCAAAAGATCACCGACCATACGCCGCTGGCTCCCTTACAGGAGAGCGCCTTCCAGGCACTGACCGCGAAAAACGCGCTCTTCGTGGAGATCGGCGCGGGCCGCTCACAACTCGCTCGGCAGCTTGCCGCACACGGCGAGTCCGAACTGCTGGCCTGCTTTGCTGCGGACGTGCCTTTGTCCAGCGGATACGCGCGCCTGCTGCATACCCTGGGCCGGCTCTGGCTGGCCGGGGTCACGCCTGATTGGACCGGCTTCTCGCAAGATGAGCAGCGCCTGCGCCTCTCGCTGCCGACCTATCCTTTTGAACGCCAGCGCTACTGGATTGACGAGCCAGGCAAAGCTACGCGGAAGACACCAGCGCAGGCCGGGAAGCCGGCAGAGCGCACGGCGAATCCGGCTGACTGGTTCTATCAACCAGCCTGGGAGGAGCGCCCGCTTGCTCCCCTGGCCGCGCCGCCGACGGCTCGCACGTGGCTGTTGTTCGAGGATAAGCGCGGGGTGAGTTCATCCCTGGCCGAAAATTTGCGGGCCGGCGGACACGAGGTTATTTGCGTCAGGCCGGGCGCCGCCTTCGCACATCCCGACGAGGAGACATTTATCCTGCGGGCGGACGCGGAGGAGGACTATCGTGCGCTGTGCCAGTTGCTCCGCGTGACCGGGCGCTTCCCTGGCGCGGTCCTCCACGCGTGGAACGTTGAGCCGGCGGACCAGCAGAGCGAACTCACCGCGCAACAATGGCATGGCTATTACAGCCTGCTCTTTCTCAGCCGCGCGCTGGAAGAACACTTCTCTGAAACACAGATACAAACGCTGGTGGTGGCGACGGGCTTGCAACAGGTCCAGGCCCGGGATCAGGTCGCGCCAGCCAGGGCAACGCTGCTGGGCGCCTGCACAGTGCTGGCGCAGGAGTACCTGACCTTCTCCTATCGCAGCCTGGACCTGGACCCGGCCACCCTCGCACACGCGCAACTGGCCGCGCTGCTCCTGGCCGAGTACCAGGCGCCTGAAAGCGAGCGCGCTGTCGCCTATCGCCAGGGCCGGCGCTATCTACAAAGCTACAAACCCCTGCACCTGGAGGTCGGTCAGCTCCCTCTGCGCCAGCGCGGCGTCTACCTGATCACCGGCGGCCTGGGCGGGATCGGCATGGCGCTGGCAGATTACCTGGCCCGTATGTATCAGGCCAGACTGGTCCTGGTGGGCCGCTCGGCCTTCCCGGCACGCCCTGACTGGTCAAACTGGCTCACTCAGCATGAACCAG
>DASZXF010000311.1:0-2328 GCA_035546055.1 Ktedonobacteraceae bacterium | reverse complement strand
GTCTGAGCGTCGGGGCCAGGGTCGAACAGGAGCAACAGGCGAACCGGGTTCCGTTGGAGCAGCGCTTGCCCTCGGCTCATGTGGCTCGGCGCAAGCGACACGACCACCCGTGCTCGACGCCTCCACGTCGCTTGAGTTGTGACGTCCGTGGCAGGTTGCACCTGCTGGCGCTCAGTTGGCTGGCCTGTCCGCTTCCCCTGGGACTTCTGGTCCCCCAACCCTGGCCCCAGACCATTGACGCTCCTCAGAAGCACCTGCCTCCTGCCGTGCGTCATGGCACCAAGACTCCGCGAGAGAAAGAGCGTCGCCGTCGGCAAAAACAGCGCGCGGCTCAGCGCTCCAAGGCTCTCTCTTGATGCCCTCCCAAAAAGTCTATACCTGTAAGGGGGCGCAACCAGCGCTGGAGGCCGCCTCAGAAAAAGAGGGGATGACTCATGATGGGATCAAACCTCGGAAGAAGCTATGGTATAATAAGCCTTAATCAAGGAAAGTTGAGCTAATCATAGCCTTCACCGGTAAGTAGATGCCCAATCTGGCCAGAAAACTGTTTCTCCGATGCGCTCCGATGGTACTATAAAATCACTCCTCCGTTTGTATCAGCGGTCTGATATGCTAAACTGCGAAATGACACAAGACAGAACAGCTTGAATTTGGAGGACGTATTTATCTATGCGCAGGACTTGCTGGTATATGCTGGCCCTTCTTCTTGTATTTTTGCTGGTGGGATGCGGGCCGGGAGATAGCAATCAGGGGCAGAGCCAATCGTCGACCAGTTCAGGGACGCTGCCACAGACGAAAGGTGATGGTCCGGTGATCGAGCCGGGCCAGGCTATTCCTGATCCGACGGCAGGCGCAAGCGCTACCGTGAGCGCGAGTCCCACGCCCACCGCGACAACTCCTGGCATCACGCCGACTGCTCGTCCTACCGTTCGTCCCACGGCCACGACCGCGAGCGGTGGAGGCTCTACTTCGGGAACAGGCGTGGCAAAGCAACTGGAACAGCAGCTTTTGGCCCTGATTAACCAGGACCGCGCGAATGCGGGCCTGCCAGCCTATTCGCTGAGCGGCACCCTGTCGGCGGGGGCGCTCCAGCACAGCAAAACCATGTCCAGTTGTGGCCTGAGTCATCAATGTTCTGGCGAGGCCAGCCCCTGTGATCGTATCAGCAACGAGGGAATCTCGTGGCACAGTTGTGGCGAAAACGTGGGCTACACCTCGGCCAATCCCACCAGTTGGGAGGGAGTCAAAAAGATTGAGCAGGCCATGCTGGCCGAGCAACCTCCCGACGACGGCCACCGGCGCAATCTGCTCAGCTCATCATTTCACCGCGTCGGTGTGGGCATCTATATTGACGCCAAAGGGCTGGTCTGGATTACCGAAGATTTTGTCAACTGAGCATCTGCGCGATTTTTTATGTGTTGCCAGTAACACCGTCATGGCAACACATAAAAAATCGCGCAGATTCAGGTGTATGGCGGATTATTCAGAGATCAGCAGTACGGCTTTTCCGGTGATCTTGCGCGTCAGCATATCGTTGAGGGCGTCGGCTACACGCTCCAGCGGATAGGTGGCTGAGATGCGCGGGCGAATTTTGCCTTCCAGGTACCAGCGCACCAGTTCGTTTAGATGCTCTTGATTGCGGCGTGGATCGCGCGAAGTAAAGGAGCCCCAGAAAACCCCGACTATAGAGCAGCCTTTGAGCAGCGTCAGGTTGAGCGGAATGCGCGGAATTTCGCCAGCCGTGAAGCCAATCACCAGGTGGCGGCCCTCCCAGGCCATATTGCGCAGCGCTATTTCCGAGTAGGGACCGCCGACCGGATCGTAGATTACATCGACGCCTTTGCCAGCCGTCAGACTTTTGAGGCGCTCGCGCAAGTCCTCGCTGGTGTAGTTGATGCCTTCATCAGCGCCATGTTCGCGGCAGATAGCCAGTTTTTCCTGCGTGGAAGCGGCGGCGATGACCCGCGCTCCCATCGCCTTACCCAGTTCTACCGCAGCCAGGCCGACGCCTCCAGCCGCGCCCAGCACCAGCAGCGTCTCGCCTGGCTGGAGCCTGGCTCGATCTTTGAGCGCGTAATGGGATGTGCCGTAGACCATGACGAACGCCGAGGCGGTGGCGAAATCCATCTGTTCGGGAATGGGAATCAGGGCTTTCGCGTCCGCCCGCACCTCTTCGGCGAAGCCACCCCAGCCGGTGAAAGCAATGACCCGCTCACCAATTCTGGCCGGCTCAACGCCTTCGCCCACGGCCTTGATGACGCCCGCGACTTCTCCGCCCGGGGAAAAGGGCAGTTCAGGCTTAAACTGATACTTGCCTTCGATGATCAG
>DASZXF010000310.1:0-2829 GCA_035546055.1 Ktedonobacteraceae bacterium | reverse complement strand
TTCATACCGACGAGATCGGCGATCTGGCGCGTGCGTGGCGCGCGGAAAACCTGCTCTGGCGTACCACTCTGGAGCACCCGACCGTCGATAATCACAACCACGTGCTCGGCGAGCGCCTGGACATCCAGGGCATCGTGCGTGACCAGGAGCAGCGGCACCTGAAACTGTTCGTGAAAATGCAGAATCTCCTCGCGCAGACTGGCCCGCACAGGTCCGTCGAGGGCGCTCCAGGGCTCGTCGAGCAGCAGCAGGCGCGGCTCGGTAGCCAGCGCGCGCGCCAGGGCCACGCGCTGCTGCTGACCGCCGGAGAGGTGGGCTGGCCTGGCGTGTTCCAGACCTGCCAGTTGCATCAGGCGAATCAGTTCCGCCAGGTGTTTGCGCGCCGTTTGTCCGCGAGCGCGCTGGCCGAAGGCGATGTTCTGCGCGACCGTCAGATGCGGGAAAAGCGCGTACTGCTGGGGCAGGTAGCCAACCCTGCGTGCCTGGGGCGGGACAAAAGTGCCGGTCGAACTCTCATACCAGCACTCACCGCCACAGACAATCTGCCCGCTTTCCAGCGCAAACAGACCCGCCAGCGCCTGGAGGGTCAAACTCTTGCCCGCGCCGGAGGGACCGAACAGCACGGTGCGCCCGCAAAAAGTCGTAAAGGCGATATCCAGAGTAAAAGCGGGCAGGCGGCGCTGGAGGCTGACGCTCAGAACCGCCTGGGGATCAATGGTCGCCTGTGAACGTTCATGCACAAACACAGCTATGGCTTTCTAGCCGGCGATCCCGGCCTGCTCAGCAAGGTATGCAGCGGCTGCTTGCCCCGGCGCTCGATCAGCAGGACCAGTCCCACCACCAGCACGCTGACGCCCAGCGACAGCAGCGCCAGGGGGAGAGCGCTGGCAACGCCCAGGCCGCTCAACTGGACATAAATATAGACCGGCAGCGTATAAGGATGGTAAGCCATGACGATAGTGGCTCCGAACTCGCCCAGTGAGCGCATCCAGGTCAGGATCAGACCGGCCAGAATACCCCGCCAGGCCAGCGGCAGGCTGATGCGCCAGAAGAGTCCCCAGCGCTTTTCTCCCAGCGTCATGCCCACCCGTTCCAGCGCTGGATCAACGGCCTCGAAAGCCGAACGCGCGGCGACAATCAGGAAAGGGGCCGAGACAAACATCTGCGCGACTATAATGCCCGCCAGGCTATCATCAATCTCCCAACCCAGCGCCGTCAGCGGTCCCCCGATCAGTCCGTAAGGTCCGTAGAGCAGTAGCAACACAATGCCGCTGACCACAGGCGGAAAGACCAGCGGCACGTAAATAACCAGGCTGAGCAGTTCTTTGCCGCGAAAGTGTGCCCGCGCCAGTATGTACCCCAGCGGAATACCGAAAAGAGCGATCAGAAGCGTCGAGATGGTAGCCGTCACCAGCGACGTAACCAGCGAGGCCGTCGCATCGGGATCATTCAGCAGCGCGGGCACCTGCGACCAGGGCAAAAAGCCGAGAAACGAGAGCAGCGGTCCCAGCAAATAGCTCAGCAGGCACAGCCCCAGCAGCCAGAGCAACCAGCTCTGGTCGCGCCTGCTTTGACGATGAAATGGCCCCTTCGCCGCGCCGCTAACTCTCGCCTGCATCGTTGCACCTCTCTAAAGAACGGGAAACACAGTTTGCCAGGATAGTAGCATACTACGATTGCACATACTGTTGCAACGCGGCAGGTAGCGAACCTGAATCGCCGGTCAGCTTAAACGGCGTCGTGGAAAGTCCGGCTCCCTGCAAAATCGCCTGGCCCTGAGAAGAAAGCAGGAAAGCGACAAACGCCGTGGCCCCGGCCTGGTTTTGCGTCGTGCTGGGAATAGTGATAGTGTAAACAATCGGCGCCCCCTTGCTCGTCGCTTTGGTTTTGGGATTTGTCCAATGAGCGGCTGAGTAGGTAGAGGCCAGCGCCGGATTGCCCAGATTAATCTGTTCCGGCAAAGAGATGAATGAGATATTGCCCTGCTTCGCCTCACTGAGATAGAAGAAACCGGCATCAAGCTGCCCGGTATCCAGGCGTGTCACCAGCCCTTCTTCGGGGAAAATCTGAGCCGTATTTTCGTCAGCCCCCAGAATCTTTGCTTGCAGGCCCGGTTGTTTATAGTACGTCTCGGCCAGTTGCATCAGGTACAGGGTCGCCTGACCTTTGGGATCAAGCAACGGATCAGTGCGTCCCAGGCGCAGGCCAGGCTCCTCTAAAACCTCATACCAGGACTTGCTGCCATTCGCCGCCGCCTGAAAATCCGCCGCGAAACGGCTCTGTTTGCTGTAGCCAATCACCATCTCGCTACGCGCGAAATTCAAATACCAGGAAACAAAGTTGCCGTTCGCGCTTCCCATCAATTGCGTATTTACGCCGGGAGAAGCGCTGATAAAAACGTCAGGGCGGTGCAGATGGCCCTTGATCTCATTGGCCAGCGCCAGTGAGCCCTTCCCCTCACCCTCGAACGTATAGCCAGTATCCTGGTGAAAGGCCGTTTTCACTTCATTCTCCATCACATTCACCAGCGAGGCCGCGTACATCACCTGAACCGTGCCGGACCCCTTAGCCGCCGTCTTCGTGCCCGTCGCGCTCGTCGTGGTAGCGGAAGAACCGCAGGCGCTCACCAGCAGCGCGAACAGACATATGCAAGCCAGCCAGCCACCCGCACCTTTCAGACGGCCAGCGCGAGTGGGCGAGATAGACCTATCCTCCATGTGTAGACTCCTTTAATTCGTCCTGTTTGTACTCTGCTTCATTCATGAATACTCATACTATGAGTATACGGAAGATGAGCAGGTCGGTCAAGGAAAATGAAAGCCAGCTTTG
>DASZXF010000309.1:0-2201 GCA_035546055.1 Ktedonobacteraceae bacterium | reverse complement strand
CGAGCTTGAGGATGGTCTGCCTGTGCTGCGCGGCGGCGTCGATCTGCGTCCCTATGCCCTCGCTGATACGCATCTGGGCATCGCGCGAACCGCCGTCAAGAAGCCCCTGGAGCGCTATCTACGCCCCAAATTGCTGGTCGTCAAAAGCACCGAACGCCTGCAAGCGGCTCTGGATACGCGCGGGCACGCGGTCCTGCAAACGCTCTATCTGCTCCACCCGCACGCCTGTGCGGACCAGCCGGAGATCTGTTATTTTCTCCTGGCCCTGCTCAACTCGCGTCTGCTGAGCGCCTATGTCTATCATCTCTATACCGCCTACAAGCTGGTGCAGCCGCAGATTGAGCAAGGAGTGCTGGCGCGCCTGCCCATCGCCTGGGGAAGCGCGAACGAGCGCCGGGAGCTTGCCGAGCGTGCTCGTCTGCTTGTTCATGCTTGCAGCCAGGCAGACCCCGAGGTAGAATGGAATGAGCAGATCAATGCTCTGTATGAAGAACAGGAGCAGGCGGTGCGCGCCCTGTACGCCCGCGCAACCTCTGGAATTTTCGCCGACAAAGGAGTCCGCTTTTGACAAATAACACTCGCCCCATACGCGTGCTGGTGGCCAAGCCGGGGCTGGACGGCCATGATCGCGGCGCGAAAGTCATCGCCCGCGCTCTGCGTGATGCAGGCATGGAGGTCATCTATACAGGCATTCGCCAGACCCCCGAAATGATCGTGGAGGCGGCGATTCAGGAAGACGTAGATGCCATTCTGCTGAGCATTCTCTCCGGGGCGCACATGGCGCTGTTCCCCAGGATTATCGAATTGCTTCAAGAGAATGAGGTAGACGATGTGCTGATCGCGGCGGGCGGCATCTTGCCCGACGAAGACATTCCGGCTATCAAGGCGCTCGGCATCAAAGGCTGCTTCGGTCCCGGCACTTCAACTGAAGAGATTATCAGTTTTGTGCGTGAGAACATTCAGACCGAGCGCCTGGCGGCAGAGGTATAAACGCCTTGCAAAATATTGTAGAACGTCTGCTGCAAGGAGATCGGCGTGCGCTGGCGCGCATGGTGACCTTGATCGAAAACGAAGCGCCAGCCGCGCGGCGCTACCTGGCGGAACTGCATCAGCACAGCGGGCAGGCTCACATCATTGGCGTCACCGGAGCGCCGGGCGCGGGCAAGAGCACGCTGGTCACCCACCTGGTCCGCGAACTGCGCAAACGCGAGCGCAAAGTTGGCGTCATCGCGGTTGATCCGAGCAGTCCCTTCAGCGGCGGCGCGCTGCTAGGGGATCGTATTCGCATGATGGAACTGGCCGGCGATCCCCAGGTCTTTATTCGCAGCATGGCCAGCCGGGGCAGCGTAGGCGGCCTTTCCGCCGCCACCCGCGATGTCGTGCGCGCCATGGACGCCGCGCGCTATGATCCGATCATCATCGAAACGGTCGGCACAGGTCAGGCCGAAGTGGAGGTCATGCGGGCCGCGCAGAGCGTCCTGGTAGTCTGCGCTCCCGGCATGGGTGACGAAGTGCAGGCCATCAAAGCCGGCATTCTGGAAATTGCCGACATTTTCGCCGTCAGCAAAGCCGACCGCCCCGGCGCGGACCAGACCGTGGCTGAACTGGCCATGATGCTCAGCCTCGATCCCGCGCGCCGCCAGCACGACAAAAGCCGTCCTTACTGGAAGATTCCCGTCCTCAAAACCTCCGCGCTCACTGATAGCGGACTGGTGGAACTGGCCGACGCCCTGCAACAGCACCGCGCCTATCTCAACGAGAGCGGACAACTCGCCGGACGAGCACAGCGCCAGGTGCGCAGCGAAATCGAAACGCTTCTCCAGCACGCCCTCAGCAACACCCTCCAGCAAGAGGTCAGCGCGCAAGAATGGCAAGGCTTGATCGCGGACATCACCAGCCGTGAACGTGACCCCTACAGCGTCGCCGCCGAACTAGCCGCTCGCCTGGGCCTGCGCATCATGCAATGAGAACGTGCGAACGTGGAGACGGGATCAATATTCGAAACATCATGCGCTGGTTGGCGCACCACTCCTGATGAGGCTCCTTGCAATCTCCGAAGATCCGGTTGAGAAGGTCGTGGCTGACTGCTCGCCGCAGCGCGACTCGCCCAGGTGCTTTTGGAGGGGATCAATATTCGATCCGGTTGGAAAGGTCGTGGCTGACTGCTCGCCGCAGCGCGACTCGCCCAGGTGCTTTTGGAG
>DASZXF010000308.1:0-6215 GCA_035546055.1 Ktedonobacteraceae bacterium | reverse complement strand
TTGTAGACCTGGTTCAAATGGCGATACCGGCATGACCGCTTTTTACAACAGCCCCGCCTGGAGCGGATATAGTCCAGTTGTTTATTATATCATTTGTTTCTATTGAATCCATCAGGGTAAACCTGGCTGCTTGCGCTCTCGTACCGGGCCGCCGATGTGTGTATGCCTCGCTCATTTCCCTTCCATGGGCGGTGTTTCCGCTGCGGGGACAGTTCGTGAGGCTGGCTCGCCTCCCCCTGGGACTGGCGAGCCAGCCTGAACGCGCTGGACAAACGTATCAAGGGAGCGCGCGAGGCTGATCGGCTCCTTAAATGGGAGCTGGTGAGTGCCGTCCAACCACTGGAGAGAAAACTCCGGGTGCAGCCGCGCGAGCTGTTCACCGCCCGTTCTCCACAACTCATTGTTTCGCCTGGCCCGCTCGCCTTGCTCCCCGGCAGTTTTCGTCGCCAGCGTCAGTTCGACCGGACAATCCAACCGGCTGTAAGCCGAAAGAAGCTGTTCGCGGCGCCTGTTGAGTTCAATGGTGAGCGTGGCATACTCGTCAGGCGTGAGGCGGTAGCCCATGCCAACCAGGTAGAGAAGTAATGGCCCGATGCGCATCGCGGGCGTGTCGAGCCGGCGCCTCACATCCTCGGGATCATTGACAAGATTGACCGGCACCGCACCGTCAATGAGAAACAGCCCCGCCACCTTCCCCGGATGGCTCGCCGCATACCAGACAGCCAGATCTGCCCCCAGGGACCAGCCGACCAGAATTGGTAGGTCGGGCGCAACCGTGTCCATGATGGCCTCCGCGTCCGTCAGGAAGCTCTCCAGGGAGGTGTTGTGCGAGGTGGTGGTTTTCCCATGGTTGCGAAAATCGAAGGTCACAAGCCGATACTGTCCCCTGAGTTCGCCAATGATGCGCTTCCAGGACACCTGTGTCGCCCCGCCGCCGTTGAAGAACAGCAGCGTCTGCCCCTGGCCGGTCTCACTGACCGCGAGTTGCACCTCTCCGTTTGGGATTTTGTAGTGTTTCCCCGGTGTTTTCATGCTCTTGTACCTCTCTTTTTTCTCAAAACAAGCTCTGGAACAGCGCCTGTAACCCAAAATCAAACTCGCGATCAGGACTCCACTGCGCGATGTCCGGCAACAACGCGTGGAGCGTCGGGTAGTGCTCTGCGGGAAATTGCCGCCACACCATCGGACCATTTGGACCACGCTCCAGGTCAGCCACAGGAGGTGTTCCCGTCTCGATCCAGGTGTGCCCAACAATAAACCCCACGAGACACTGGAATGCATAGATCGCCTCAACCCCGGTCATAGGAAGTCCATGTTGGGAGCCCGCGATCAGCGCGCGATGAACCGTTGCCAGCAGACGATCCAGAAGCGTCAGCGAGGCTCTGGTCCGCAACGGACTCGTCGCCACCAGAGGGAGCACGCGTGGATGAGCGCGTAAGACATCGCGAAAAGCATGGGCAAACGCCCACAGTTCCTCACGCGGGGTTCCATCGAATTGCTCAGGATATGGACCCTGAACAATCAGCAGTTCGACAACCCCATCGAATAGTGCCCGTTTATTCTCAACATGGTTATAGATCGCCATCGCCTCAACCCCTAACATGGCTCCAAGCTTGCGCATGCTAAAGCCTTCCAGACCCTCGCGATCAATCAAGGATAAAGCTGCCTCCAGCACCCGTTGGCGTGTGAGTGGCTCACCAGTTTTCGGCATGCTTTCTTCCCCCCTCTTCTATTTACGCCGTATATTTACAGCGTATATTTACAACGTAAATATACGGCAAGCAGGAGTGAGTGTCAAGGGATGCCTTTGGCAAGTCAGGGCTATTCCGTTTTCCCGTTTTGCCTCTGCTGCCTCGCGCCGCCGCAGGCGGCGCAAGTTTAAGAATGATGCAGGGCCAGCCGGGCGCGGCCCGGCTGGCCCTGCATCATTCTTCTTTTAGGGGCAGGGAGGCATGGCGAGTAACAGAAGAAAAATTATCAGGAGAGGAAAAAGCGATACGTGAAAAAGCCGTGTTGGCAAGTAAGAAAGGGAGGAGTTATCGCAAATAACGATGAGCTAAAATCGTCGCCTCTGGTTTCCACCACAGATACCTGTCAGAGGGAGGCCAATGAACTGGATGGCCGTAGCATGTTCATTCAGTTCATTGGTGATTTTTGAGGGTGGAAGATTAGGAAGATGGTCCGCCTCTGCATATCGTCGAGCTACATTTTGCGATTAAAATAATGTACACTGTTATAAATTGGAGCAGTTTGCTGCGGGAAAAAAGCGCGGGATGGTAGAAAACAGCTTGCCATGATGCCTGGACCAGAATAATTTCTCCCGTCGATGGAACCGCGTATAGAAAAACGATGATGGAAATGGCACGCCCGGCCTGGTTGGGAAAATGCTGGTGGTCTGGACAAAATGTGAGCTATTCCACATTTATCAATCCGTTCAATGGTGTATGCTCTTTTAAAAACTCTGTCTTTGTCAATAATCTAGGAGTAGATAGATGCGATCCAGTCTGATCGATGCGCGACCTGTGGCCAGTGCGCCTGCTTCTCATTCCTGGCCGGCCCCCAATCCTCAGCGCTCGCCGGTGCCCCCGCCAACGGCGCCGGTGAACAAACGGAAGAAGTTTTCGCTTGCCCCTGCTGAGGGATGGTTGCCTCTGCTTTTGCTGACTGTAGCGGTGTATAGCGTCGTCTATTCGGTTACTGCCGCGATTGCCATTAATCATACCGTCGTGCTCTGGGCTACTACCGCCCTGGGGCTGCTCTGTGGTCTGATCGTCTCGAAAACCCGCTTTTTTCCCCAGGCTATCATGCATGTCGCTGCCTGTATTCTGGGGTACTGGCTGGCTCTCCTGCTGACCAGTGCGCTGGCCTATCATGTCTCGCTGCTGGTCATCCTGAGCGGTCTGCGCAGCGTGATTGCCGGTGGCTTTTCGCTGGCCGGTTCATCCCAGAGCGATATGATTTTTCTCTTCTACCTGGCCTTTCTCTGCTTTTTCCTGGGCTACTTCGGCTCCTGGCTGATCTATCGCGCCCATTTGCCCTGGCTGGTGGCCCTGGTCTATGTCTCCATCATGATCGTCAACTTAAACTATATTGCCAAACGCGATCTGACCTATCTGGTGATCATTCTGGTGGCGGCGATGATTCCGCTGATTGCGCGCGTGCAACTGGCAGGCCAGCTCGCGCAATGGAAAAGCGATGGCCTGTATACCGACCAGGCCTGGATGCGCAATCTCACTTCCCGACTTTTGCGGGTTGTTTCGCTGTTCATCGTGATCATTTTGCCCTTGAGCTGGTTATTCCCGGTGCTCAGTCAGCCCTCGGCGGGAGCCAGCTTCTGGGATCGTCTGGACAATGCCTGGGCGAATATCTCTCACGGCAATCTGGCCTCGTTGACCGATCCGAACAGCCTCTTTAGCCCGTACCAGCCAGCCGCGAATTTTTTCGGCGATCAGCTTTCTATTACTGGCAGTGTCAATCTGCCCGATGGTCCGGTCATTTCGTACACGTCGACCCTGCCCACCCAGGGCTTTTACCTGGAGGGCTTTACGTTTGATACCTTCGATGGGCATACCTGGAGTTCACAGCTCCAGAGCGCTCAGAACTATACAAGCAATAACTCCATTGGATCGGGCGACATGGGTTTGCTTGATACAGACAATCTCACTTCTACAATTACTGTTCTTCAGCCGCCTGGAGGTTCCAGACACTACATTTTTGCGCCCGCCGATCCGAACAAATTTAACGTGCCGATTACGGTTCTGACCGATCCTACTGGTACCTTCACTGGCGCCTGGACTCAGACGGCGCCTTTGACGCAGAATGAACGTTATCAGGTGCTCTCCACTGTTTCAACTGCTTCCCCTTCTGAACTGCAACGCCTGGGGCTGCCCGGCAAGAATCTGCTCGCCTGGGGCAGTGATCCCACTTTCAGCACTCTGAGGCAGTATTACCTGCAATTGCCGCGTAATCTCTCGCCCGAAGTGCTGGCCACGGCGCAACGCTGGACGCAGGATAAAACGACTCTCTACGCGGTGGTGACGGCTCTGCAAAGCCATTTGAGCAATCCTGCCGAGTTTACTTATTCAGTCACCAATCCGCCGGTGCCTTCCAATGTCGACGCGGTGACCTGGCTGTTGCATACGCACAAGGGCTATTGTACTTATTACGCGACCGCTATGGTGGTGATGGCGCGCCAGCTGGGCATTCCAGCTCGCATGGTCAACGGTTTCAGCCAGGGGACGTATAATGCGCAACAAAAGGCCTGGATTGTCAACGGCAGCGATGCCCATAGCTGGGTGCAGATCTATTTCCCCAACTACGGTTGGATGAATTTTGATCCTACCCCCGGCTTCTTTATCAACAACGCGGGCGCGCCTGCCCCGGCTCCCTCGCCAACCGCTACTACGGCGCCTGCCGGTAAAAGTCCGACCGCCGCGCCATCAAAACAGCCCACGCCGAAGGCCCAGGCCACGGCTACCCCTCAGCATGGCGCTGGTTCTACCGCGACTTCCGACTCAAGCGGTCCTGGCTCTGGCGTGAACGTTCTCCTGAGCTTTGCGCTGCTGGCGCTTTTCGTCTCCTGCGTCGTTCTGGCTTTCGCGGTGGTGCGCTATCGCAGAGTCCGACTCGTCGCCCAGGGCGCGGTTACATCGGTCTACCAGCGGCTCTGCCGGGTTGCCAGTCTCCTGGGTTCGCCACCCGCTGCCTGGCAGACGCCATACGAATATACCTTTGCCCTGAGCAGACGTTTCCCGCAGGCCAGTGCCTCTTTGCGCCGCCTGGCTGATCTGTTTGTGCGCGAACGCTGGGCCTCGCCCCAGCAGGCGCCCGCGCCCGCCGAGCAGCAGGAATTAGAGCGCCTCTGGCCCGGTTTGCGCAACGCCCTCCTGCGCTCACGTGTCTCTAAATTTCAGCCTTCTCAAGCGAAGCAGGATGCCACTGCAACCAGGTTTCCCACGCGCTGAAGATGGGACGGAAGAGAGTTAAAGCGGTCAGATGCTTTAGCGAGTCTTGTGTAGAAATACTTCAACCCTCGTTACATTTGCCCGCTTCTCGCGTCTCTATTAGTGGAGTACTCATCACGCGTATGGCTGTGTTGGGCGGCGCGCTCGCAGGCGTGCCAGAATGGGGAGGAACGCATTCATGAGTAACGAGCAAGCTCTACTTAACTGCACTTTTGGCTGGGGGCAAACCTGCCGTCTGTACTATGATTCCATCGAAATCGCTGGCAAATCCTACGACCTCAAGGATCTGACCTCCATCCATCCAAGCTATCGCAATCTTTTCGGGGTTCCTTCGGCGCGTCTGGAACTCTCCTTTGGCCTGGAGCGCCTGGTTCTGCGGGGGATCACGGACCCTGGCGTTGCTCGTCTGATGGTTGCTCATCTCCAGCCCTACTGCTCAACCGCGCCGCAGGCGGCTCATAGTCGCCGGCGCTCCTCGCGCTCTCGTCACCTGGCGCAAGCACAGGCCAGAGCGTGGGAGCGTACCAACAAGTTGCCCATCATTCCGCGTTCGCCCGGCGTAAGCTCGCTTTCCACGTGTGCTGCCACGCTTGCTGTGCGCGACGAAACCACCGCGCTGGATTCCGGTTTTGCGGAAGAACTGCCTACCGACCAGGCGCTCACCCTTGACGCGGTACCCAGAGCGCCCATCGAAGATACCTCGCTGACTCCTGGTGAGACGCTGGAGGCGTTTGCTCAGCTCGCCAATAATCTCAGCACCTATAGCGATCCTTTGCCAACCCGGCTCTGGCAGCCGCCGCACACGCCGCGCTTCCATCCACCGCTGCACTCGGTTCACCTGATTCATCCCAATCAGAAGTTTGATAGCGGTTCGATGCCGGTACCCGCGCTGAAATCCAGTGTGCTGCCCATTATTCATGTGCCGGTGCGCCTCCAGCATGGCGAATGCGCGCACTACAGCATCGGCGCTACGCTGTGTAGCGACCGCATCGCCAGCGCCGCGCGGGCCACCTATCCGCCGCTGGACAACGGGCTGATGATTCTGACAAACCGGCGTGTCCTCTACGTCGGCAAGCGCTGCAAGTTCACCCTGGCCTATACCCATCTCTGGTATGTTTCGCTGCTGCACAGCGCGGTTGCCCTGCACATCGAAGGCCAGTTCAGGCGGATCATCATCGAACTGGAACATCCCCAGGAATGGGCCAGCCGCATCGAACTGCTGTCCTTCATCGCCCGGCGCGGGCGCCAGGA
>DASZXF010000307.1:0-1616 GCA_035546055.1 Ktedonobacteraceae bacterium | reverse complement strand
ACGCTCTCAGGAGCGGACTGGGAACCCCGTCCTGTGCTCCTGCTCGGGAGATCTCTCTCCGCACTTCTGCTGAGATAAAAGTGTAGCGAATATCTGCCGGTGTTGTCAAGTGGCTCCGCCGTTCCCCCAAATGAGACTCTCGCTGTCAGGATGTAGAAAGAACGAATCACCTTGAAACACCTTGCACACATATGATGCACTATTTATCCTTTATCCGAATCTATTTCATCCCTTTCTTTTGGCACCTGTTCCAAAACGTTTCCAGCAATTTCCCGAAACGAGAAAGGCACCAGAAACGCCCCCCTTGACTTTTTCGCAATGGATCAGGTACACTCACCTTGCACGCATGCACGCCAGGAAGATCCTGTGGTGTAAGGCATGGCTGGTTGTACCTCTGCTTCCGCTTCTCTCGATTGTGGCGCTCATCACCTCGAACGTTGTTTGTTGACAGTAGAAAAGGATAGTCGCTGTATGGGAGTTTTGCACGATCCTGCTCCCCGGTCTGCTGAGCCGGGAGGGCCGGACGCTCTTTCTCCTTCTTCCTGGCGACGCCCCTGGCGAACGAGACGCCAGGCGACTCCGCCCAGGCGCCCCTGGCGTGTGTGGGCGGCATTGCCTCTTCCGCCGCTACGCCTGATGAAGCGGCAACTGCTGGTGCTGGGGTTGTTGACCCTGGTGCTGTTTGCCGATCTGATCGCCGCCTGGCCGATTGTTCAGCCTTCTACGGCTTTTGCCCTGGCGTTCAAAAATCCCAACCCGGCGCTCTCGGCACCGTCCTGGCTGAATCCGCCAACCGCCGTCAAGCAGCCCAATCTCAGTAAGAGTTCAACCGCCGTCACCGTGCCGGTCAGCAGTACCAGCGGACCGCACACCTGGACGGTCTCGATGAAGCCGTTGATTCTGCACCTGGGGTCCACGGCCCAGAAGGCGGCGAGCAGCGATGGGCAGTTAGAAGTCGATCTCCCTGCCAGCAGCCTGGACGCCACCCAACTGCGCCAGGCCGGGGGCATCCAACTCGCGATCACCCAGGTGAAGCCGGCCAGCGGCAGAACCGATAACGGCGGCTTCATCTCCTTTGGCACCTACGAATTCCAGTTTTTTGATGGCGCGGGCAATGCGCTCTCCGGGGTGCGTCTGCGGCACCCGTTCACCGTGACCCTGCATCTGCCCCAGGATCAGCAGATGGTGTGGAGTGGCCAGCAGGTCTCGACCCAGTGGGCCGAGGTCAAAGGAGCTGCCAGCCTGCCTGCCGTGACAGCCCAGGCCGCTGTCACCGCTGCGGGGGTCGCGGCGGTGGAACCCCAGGTGGCAAGCACGAGCAAGCCGGTGTTTGCGTATGCTCAGCGGGGCGCCAATGGGCGTGACTGGTCGGTGCAAAGCAGCTTGAGCAGTAGCGTCCAGCAGACCAGTTCGGACCTGCATTCGCAGGTTGTCATGGCGACGACCCAGGCAGTGCAGGCCAGTACCGTGGCCTTTAACACCCAGGCGCCACAGGCCACCTGGGGCACGCCGACCCTGCCGCAGGTCGGGTTGAATGCCGGTGGACTCAATTATAGCTATCCGCTGAGCATCCCTGCCGGCCCTGGTGGCTTTCAGCCCACGTTGCAACTGAACTA
>DASZXF010000306.1:0-5817 GCA_035546055.1 Ktedonobacteraceae bacterium | reverse complement strand
TCAGCCAGGCCGTAATCAATGTCGGCGCGCAGAGTGTGCAGAGGAATTTTGCCCTCGACCTCTTTCTCGGAGCGCGCGATTTCCGCGCCGCCCAGGCGACCACCGACCAGCACACGAATACCCTTGGCGTTCGCGCGCATGGTTTTCTGCACCGCCTGCTTCATGGCGCGGCGGAACGAAACACGCTTCTCCAGCTGCTCCGCGATGCTGCGGCCCACCAGATAGGCGTCCAGCTCAGGCTGGCGGATCTCGATGATGTTCAGGCGCACGCGCTTTTTGGTCAACGCCTCAAGCTGCCCGCGCAGTTCATCCACCTTGGCCCCGTTACGACCAATGACAATACCCGGCTTGGCGGTGTGAATGGTGACCGCCACCTGATTTGCGGCTGCGCGCTCAATCTCGATGCGCGAAATGGCGCCATCGGCGAGCCTGGTGTTGATGACCTTGCGCAGCTTGAAATCTTCCGCGAACAAATCTTTATAATCACGCTCCGCGTACCAGCGAGACTGCCAGCCTTTCACGACGCCGAGCCTGAAACCAGTGGGATGTACTTTATGTCCCAAGGTCTTCTCCTTTTTAGCGTGCTATGTCGGACCGGTCATCCGAGACGATGACTGTCACATGACAGAAACGCCGCAGAATACGCGCTGCACGACCATGCGGACGCGCTTTGATGCGCTTGACCCGGAAGGAGTCGTCCGCCACAATATTCAGAATAAAGAGATCATCAGGATTCAGATTGTAATTATTCTCCGCGTTGGCCGCAGCCGAGGCCACAACCTTACTGACCGGCATGGCGCCAGCGTTGGGCATAAACTGCAAATACGCGAGAGCCTCGTTGACGGTCAACCCTTTGACGGCATTCGTGACCAGGCGCATTTTACGCGGGGGAATACCAATGTCCTTGGCAATTGCTCGAACTTGCATTTCTAACCTCAGCGGACCCCAGTGGTCCGTTCACTTTTCCCACCGGCATGGCCATGAAAGCGACGGGTAGGAGCAAACTCACCCAGTTTATGGCCCACCATGTTTTCAGTAATGTAGATGGGCACATGCGTCTTGCCGTTATGCACGCCGATTGTCATGCCTACCATCTGAGGAAAGATGGTCGAGGCACGCGACCACGTTTTGATAACCCGGCGGTCACCGCTGCGCAGGACCGTGAGAACCTTTTTCCTCAGCGACTCATGAATGTATGGCCCTTTTTTTCTTGAGCGCGACATGCCTACTTCCTCCTGCCAGCGTTACGGCGCCGGACAATAAAGCGATCCGTTCTCTTGTTGTTGCGCGTCTTGTAACCCAGCGCAGGCTTGCCCCAGGGGGTCTGCGGCTGCCCACCAATCGGGGCGCGGCCCTCACCACCACCATGAGGATGGTCACGCGGGTTCATGACAGATCCACGGACGCTCGGACGGCGGCCCAGGTGACGCGAACGCCCGGCTTTACCGATGCTGCGGTTCTCGTGGTCGATGTTACCCACCTGGCCCACGGTGGCCGTGCAGAGAATATGAACCTGGCGCTGCTCACCCGAAGGCAGGCGGATCAGGGCATAATCGCCCTCTTTGGCCATCAACTGCGCGCCAGCTCCCGCTCCGCGCACCATCTGGCCCCCGCGTCCTCTGGTCAGCTCAATATTATGAATTACGGTACCGGCAGGAATATTCTTCAGGGGCAACGAGTTCCCCGGCTTGATATCCGCCTCTGGACCCGCGACAACCTGATCGCCTACCTTGAGACCGAGCGGCGCGATAATGTAGCGCTTCTCACCGTCAAGATAGTGCAAGAGGGCGATACGCGCCGAACGATTCGGATCGTACTCGATAGCCGCCACCCTGGCCGGCACACCCAGCTTGTTGCGCTTGAAATCGATCAGACGATAGGCGCGCTTGGCACCGCCGCCGCGATGGCGCGTCGTGATCTTTCCCTGGTTGTTACGCCCGGCGTGCTTATTCAGCTTGACTACCAGAGATTTCTCTGGCTTCGTCTTGGTAATCTCCTCGAATGTCGAGACTGACATGCCACGGCGGCCCGGGGATGTTGGTCGATACTGTCTAATTGGCATCTCTCACACCTAACTCCTATCCGATTTTGCCAACGGCTTGTATGCCGTTGCTGGCGCAAAATCGGAACAAGGACATTCCTCCTCTCCGATTTCGCAGTTGTCATAGCTTGCAAGCCGCTGGCAAAATCGGAAAAGGATTCTTTTTATGCCTTTAATGCATCGATTGACTGGCCCTCGGCGAGGGTGACAACCGCTTTCTTCCACTCCTGCGCCCCTAAAGGCCGAGGAGCTGATCCTCTGCGCCTGAGCATCCGCTCTTTCCCAGGCATCCGCATGATGTTGACAGAGACGACCTTTACTTTGAAAAGCGTCTCGACCGCGCGGCGTACATCTATTTTATTGGCTTCCAGAGCCACTTTAAACGTGTACTTGTTCTGCTCTTGCAGCTTGACCGTCTTTTCGGTCACTACACCATGGCGCAGCACTTCTGTGATTTCCACAGTCCTACTCCTTCTCGTCCTCGGTCGACTCGCCAGCCTCTTCCTCGCTGCCTTCGTCTTCCGCGCCGGCCTCTTCTTCGCTCTCGGCGGATTCCGTGGCCTCTTCCTGGGCCAGTTCATCGGCGATGCGCAGGCTGGCTTCTTCCGCGCTCAGCCCTTCACCGAAGACCAGCTCAATCCAGCGGATCGTGTGTTCGGGCATGACCAGATAATCATGCTTGAGCAACTCGATAACGTTGATGGAGGAAACATGCTGAACCTTGGCTGAGGGGATGTTACGCGTGGAAAGGACGACGTTTTCATCGCGCTGCGGAAGTACCATCAAGACCTGCTTGCCGTTGACGGGCAGGTTTTTGAGCACTTCCAGCATATCTTTGGTGCGCGGCCCGCCCAGAGCCAGCTTGTCCAGAACGATCAATTGCTCGTTGGCCACCTTGTCGGACAGGGCCGATTTGATGGCGAGTCTCCGCATCTTCCTGGGCACATCATGGTGATAGGGATGCGGTTTCGGACCCCAGACCACGCCGCCATGACGAAACTGGGGAGCACGTGTGCTACCCTGGCGTGCGCGCCCGGTGCCTTTCTGTTTATACGGCTTTTTATTGCCACCCGAAACTTCGCTGCGGGTCTTGGTTGAAGCATTACCCTGGCGGCGATTGACCAGTTGTGCGACCACAACCTGATGCAGCACCGCTTCGTTTGGGGTAACTCCAAACACCTGCTCACTCAGTTCGAGCTCTTTTACGGCCTCTCCGGCCATGTTATACACTGTAGTCGAGGGCATTGTAAGTTACCTCATACATGCTTTTTAATCAAGAGCAATCCGCCGTTGGCGCCGGGTACGGAACCCTTGACCAGTAACAGATTTCGCTCTGGATCAGCTTGAACCACTTGCAGTTTCTTTAACGTCACACGCTCGTTGCCCATGTGACCGGCCATACGCGTGCCTTTGAGCACACGACCTGGCGTGGTGCCAGAACCGATTGAACCGGGCGCGCGCGTGCGGTCCGACTGACCGTGGGTTTTCGGGCCGCCGCCAAAACCATGGCGCTTGACTCCACCCTGGAAGCCTTTACCTTTGCTGGTTCCGACGATATCGACTGCTTCCCCGGCACTGAAAAGACTGGCATCAAAGGTTTTTCCCAGTTCCAGACCCTCCGCCGAGGCGCCGGTCTGCAGACCAACCTCGCGCAGAACTTTGAAAGGTCCGAGTTCGGGACCGGGACGGCGCTGGCGGTTCTCCTGCACTTGCAGCAGCTTGGCCACCTGCTTGTCCGGCCTGGCTTCATTTTCCTCGTCCGAGGATTTCTTCTGTTTCTGCTGATATTCTTGCAGACGCTTGCGCTGCGCTTTCAGCAGGGGCAGTTTATGTCCCAGGTGCCCCAGTTCCGGGCGCGTGGTGCTCTTGAGGGTGGCCTGCTCAAAACCAATCTGGACGGCTTCATAACCATCCTGGGCAACGGTTTTGATCTGTGTCACGACACATGGGCCAGCCTCGATCACAGTCACCGGTATTACGGTTCCGTTTGGACCAAATACCTGAGTCATTCCGACCTTTCTGCCCAACAATCCACTGAGCATATTTTCCTCTCTCTCTGCTCTAGTCTGGCCTCTCCACTTTGCCTGTTAGCTATGTGCCAACCTCAGCAAATGAGGCTCTTTACTACAGCTTGATCTCGATGTCTACACCTGCGGGCAGATTCAATCGTGTCAGTGACTCAACCGTTTTACTTGTCGGATCGAGGATATCTATCAGGCGCTTGTGCGTGCGAATCTCAAATTGCTCCCGTGAGTCTTTGTCAATAAAGGGCGAACGCATCACGGTGAATTTGTCGATTTCTGTGGGCAGAGGCACCGGACCAGAGACGCGGGCGCCTGTCTGTTGCGCCGCGTCCACGATCTGCATCGCTGACTGATCGAGAATGCGATGATCGTATGCTTTCAAGCGAATGCGAATTCGCTGTTTTGCTCCTGTAGCCATTTTCTTCTCCTGTGTAAGGGGCCAAACCCTTTTGCTGTATTGCTGTACCCAATTGAATGGGCGCAATCTTCCTGGCGGCTCTGCTCAACAGCACGCTGGCTGCTTTGCAGAGCCGCCAGGGAGCCAGGCTTGCGCCCCTGACACCAGTACTTTTCCTAGTCGATTCTGGTGCATACGCCCGCGCCAACGGTGCGTCCACCTTCGCGAATGGCGAACTTCGACCCGACTTCCATGGCCACCGGCTGGATCAGTTCGACGGTCATCTCGATGTTATCTCCCGGCATGACCATCTCCACCCCCTCGGGCAGCTTGATCGCTCCCGTCACATCGGTGGTGCGCACATAGAACTGCGGACGATACCCGTTGAAGAACGGCGTGTGACGCCCGCCCTCTTCCTTGGACAGCACATACACCTGCGCCTTGAAGACTTTGTGCGGCTTGATGGACCCCGGCTTGGCCAGCACCTGTCCCCGCTCGATGTCGGTACGCTCCACGCCACGCAGCAGCAGCCCCACGTTGTCGCCCGCCATGCCCTGGTCCAGCGTCTTCTGGAACATTTCCACGCCCGTGACGACCACGCTGCGGGTGCCTTCCTTCATGCCCACGATCTCGACGTTCTCACCCACTTTAATCTGACCACGCTCGATACGACCCGTGCCCACGGTGCCGCGTCCTTTGATGCCAAAGACATCTTCAATCGGCATCAGGAAGGGCTTGTCGGTCGGGCGCTCGGGGGTGGGAATGTAGTTGTCCACCTGGTCCATCAGATCCCAGATGCACTTGGCGTCGGGATCCTCGCGTGAGAGGTCGCCCTTGCTTTCCAGCGCCTTGAGGGCCGAGCCGCGCACCACCGGCACATCATCGCCCGGGAAGTTGTAGCGCGAGAGCAGTTCCCGCACTTCCAGTTCGACCAGTTCAAGCAGTTCCTCGTCTTCCATCATGTCCACTTTGTTGAGGAAGACGACCATGGCCGGCACTTCCACCTGCTGCGCCAGCAGGATATGCTCGCGGGTCTGGGGCATGGGGCCATCAGGGGCGCTGACCACCAGGATCGCGCCGTCCATCTGGGCGGCACCGGTGATCATGTTCTTGATGTAGTCGGCATGGCCGGGGCAGTCCACGTGGGCGTAGTGCCGCTTCTCGGTCTCGTACTCCACGTGAGCGATGGCGATGGTGATGCCGCGCTCGCGCTCCTCGGGCGCCTTGTCGATCTGGTCGAAGGCGATGTACTTATTCTCCTGCGACAGTTTGGCCAGCACCTTGGTGATGGCTGCCGTCAGGGTCGTTTTGCCGTGGTCGATGTGTCCAATCGTGCCCACATTCACATGCGGTTT
>DASZXF010000305.1:0-2841 GCA_035546055.1 Ktedonobacteraceae bacterium | reverse complement strand
GAAGTATGCTCCTATTGTAGCCGAGATAAAGCATCTTAGCTAGAGTTTTGTGAGTGCTTTTTCAGGAAAGGAATGAGTACAGATCAATGGAAGAGAAGAATCACGTACTGACCGTCAGCGATCAGGATTTTGCTCAGCAGGTTTTGCAGGCGCCGCTGCCTGTGATTGTCGATTTCACGGCTGCCTGGTGCCCGCCCTGCCATGCCCTGGCCCCCGTCTATGAAAAACTGAGCCAGGCGTACAGCGGCCAGGTGCGTTTTGCCCGCATGGATGTCGATGAGAATCCTCAAACCGCTATTAAGCAGGGTATTCAGGGCATGCCAACCCTCGTCCTCTACTCCCATGGTCGGCCCATGGGGTGCCTGGTCGGACCGCATCCCGCGCGCCTGCAGCAGGGCATTGACCGTCTGCTGGCCCAGATCAGCTCCGCCGTCTAATCATCTGGAGCACAGCGAAGCTTTGCCTTCGCTGTGCTTTTTTGCGCATGGATGAAGCTTGCAAAAAATGCCGATATGCTCATTTTCTTTCTTTGCTGTTGAGTTTTATGCTATACTCTGTTCATGTGAAGAATCGTACAGGAGAAGCATAGCGCCTTTCTTTGTGCTGTGAGCGGAGTTGAAGAAGAGATGCAGCATTCGTCTCTGGTGTTGTTTTGCGATACATGCGGTCTGGCAAATGATCCGGCGGCTACGCATTGCGCGGGTTGCCAGCATGAGCTGGTTTTTACCAATGATATGCTCAATAGCACTCAGCCCGTCATGCCTGTGGTGGTTGCGCCTCCGCCAGTGCGCGCAGTGACTCCCGGTCCCCTGGTGATGCCGACTCAACAGGGAGCAAGTGGTCTGCTGGCGCAGTATCCTCCCTGCGATTTTCGTCCAGGGAGCATACTGGCCGGGCGCTATGAGATCAGGGGAGAAATTGGACGCGGCGGCTTCTCGATTGTTTACCGCGCGGTGGACCGCCGACCGGGCTTTTATTACCGCGAAGTCGCGATCAAGCGCATCCAGTTGAAGCAGCTTACTCCACGCCAGATCATCGATGCCACCGAGACCTTTAACCGCGAAGTAACGATGCTCTCACACTTTCGTGCTGTGCCCGGCATTCCCACGTACTACGAGCATCTGACGGACGCGCAAAACTGGTATCTCGTCACTCAGTACATCGAGGGCCAGACTTTAGAAGAGTATCTGCAACGGATGCCGGGCGGTTTCCTGGCCGAACAGGAAGTATTGGTGCTTGGCATTGCGTTCGCGAGCCTCATGCAGGCGCTGCACAAGAATGTGCCGCCGATCATTTTTCGCGATCTCAAGCCCGCCAATATTATGATTACGCCTGATCGCTCGTTCTTCCTGATCGATTTCGGTATCGCGCGCGTTTTTACCCCCGGCAAAGCAAAGGATACCACGCCGCTTGGCTCTCCCGGCTACGCTCCTCCCGAACAGTACGGCAAGGCGCAGACCGATCAGCGCTCGGATATCTACAGCCTGGGCGCGACCCTGCAACATTTGCTCACCGGCCACGACCTGCTAGAACTACGCTCAGGCGCGCCCTCGCGCAATCCCCGGCCAGCCTCACGCGGTCTGCGCAAACTGCTCGATGACATGCTTGCCCCCGATCCCACTCAGCGCCCGGCTGATATGGAGAAGGTCAAGCAACGTCTGGAGCGTATCCGGCTGCGCCGCCCTGCTCACTGTGTATATGGGGGAATAATAGGTTTGCTGACGGGGATATTCGGAGCATTTGGTACTCATTTTATACATTCGTCTGATGGTGTATTCGCCATTATATATCTATGTATGGCTTCTGTCGCGTTGTTTGTCGTGGTAGCTGTTAGTAAACTGCTTGAAAAAAAGCTCCAACTTTCCTCAAAACCGCAACAAGGTACCGGACGTTATATATTTCTGGGGGTGCTGATGGGATTTATACCTGTTCTCGTGTTGCTAACCCATCTCCTTGATGCGTGGCTCTTCTGAGAATATACCCTCACACCGCAGCTTCCTCCTGCTCCAGCAGTTCTTTCATGCGCTGCATGTCGTGGACGGCGTGAAGTGACTCGAAGAAGCCGAGGGCTTGCTGGAAGAAGAAGCGAGCCAGGCTGGCGTGGCCTTTTTGCTCGGATTGGGTGGCAGCGGACTTCTCTGCCTGTTGCCGGTGCAGATCGCCCAGGCAGGCGAGGGTTTCGCCCTGCTCCCAGGGCAGGTCCAGTTCTTTGAGACTTTCCAGCGCCCGGCGCAGGGTGCGTTCGGCCTCCTGCCAGTTTTCGCGTTTTGTCAGCATACGCCCCTGGGCGCGCAGGACGATGGCGTGGAATTTGCGCGAGCCGGATTCCTGGGCGATCTGGAGGGCACGTGCGCAGATTACCTCCTGTTCCTCGATGGGTTCGTTTGCCAGGATGGTAAACTCGGCCAGGCTGGCGAGCATTTCGGGCGAGGGAAAAGGCTCGGCCAGGCGCACGATTTCGCGCATGTCTGCCAGGGCCGACGCCCAGTCTGCGTGGGCGGCGTGAACGCGAGGAAGCAGCAAGGATTTCTCCGGGCAGCTCGTTTCCATGATGCGTCTGTGCTGGCGCAGGAGTTTTTCGCTTTCCTCGCTTTTGCCTGCGCGGTAGGTCAGTTCGGCCAGGATTTCAAGGGAGCGTAATTGCCAGCTCCGGTCCTGCTGGTATTGTTCGCTGGCTTGCAGAATATTGCGCGCCGCCTCGCACGCTTCATCCAGGCGATTCCACTGGTACCAGACCTGGAGGCGACCATCCATGCTGAGCAGCAGCATAGAAGGACTTTCCATCGTCTGCGCGATACGCCAGGCCTGTCCGAACCACGAAGCCGCCGTGGGATAATCGCT
>DASZXF010000304.1:0-1778 GCA_035546055.1 Ktedonobacteraceae bacterium | reverse complement strand
CACCAGAATCGTGCGACAGCCCGCCACATTGCCCGCCTCCACGTCGTCCAGAATATCGCCGACAAACCAGGAAGTGGCCAGATCGATATGCAATTCCCTGGCCGCGCGCAGAAGCAGACCCGGACGCGGCTTGCGGCACTCGCACTCCGTCGCCAGTTCGGGAATGATGCCCTCTGGATGATGCGGACAATGATAAATGCCAGAGAGGGATACGCCCAGGCGCTCCAGTTCGGCACGTAAAAATGTATGCATCTGCTGTAAATCGGACTCGGCAAAATAGCCGCGCGCCAGTCCCGCCTGATTGGTAATCACCACCAGCAGAAAGCCCCTTTCCTGGAGATCGCGCAAGGCCGGTCCAAGGTCAGGATAGAGCTGGAGTTGCTCTGGACGCCGGGGATAATGCACCGGGCGCACCAGTGTGCCATCGCGGTCCAGAAAAACCGCTCGCGCTTTCATACGTGCCCCTGCCTTTCAGTCAAGACAAGATGGGTTTCGACAATCTCGCAGAGCAGATGGATCACCACCATATGCAGTTCTTGAATGGCCGAGGTCTCCGGCGCGGGCACGCGCACAGCCAGGTCAGCCATGCGCGAGAGACGAGACTGCCGCTCACCGAGCACAGCGGCGATAGCCAGACCTTGATCGCGCCCGGTCAGCACCGCGCGCACCAGATTCTCTGACTCGCCACTGGTGCTAAAAACCATCAAAAGGTCATCTGTACGACCGAATGCCTGGACCTGACGAGCAAAGACATCCTCATAGCCATAATCATTCGCCACCGCCGTCAGGGCCGCCGTGTCAGCCGTCAGAGCCAGCACAGGATAGGCCGCGCGCTCGCGTTTGAAACGACCCACCAGTTCAGCCGCGAAGTGCTGAGCCTCCGCCGCGCTGCCGCCGTTGCCAGCCACCAGCACCTTGCGTCCGCTGTGCAAGGTCTGAATCAGGCAAAGCGCCAGCTCACTCAACACATCGGCCTGGGTATAGAGCCGATCCAGCGCGGTAGTTAAAAAAGTGCAATGTTCGGTCAGCGCGCTCATCATCGAGGTATAACAAAGCTCTCGCTCCTGCATACGTTTGCGCCAGGGCGCAAAAACAACCTGCTGATCGCTCATTGTTTCCATAGTCCATCTCCCTCTCTTTTTTGAGCAGTTCCCCATTTCTCAGAGTATACACATGCCATACATGAGGGAAATTGTTCATGACATTTTCCAATACATGTGATAAGGAACACTCTCATGGTAATTTTGCTTCTTCACTCAAAGCAAGTGAACAATGAAAAGCCTAAGAGTATCCTTAGAATTCTAAGCTCATTTTAAGCGTCAGAAGAGAGAGAGTAAGATATCTTATACGAGAGACCCGCGAAATTATCGTCTTCTGTTTCCTGCCTGTGACACCCGCAGGGATATCGTCTTCTGTTTGGCGCAAATGGCAATGTTCAGGAAGTATTTCTATCATGCTAAACAGCCCTGATTGTCTTCTTCTAGCAGTAGTAAACGTATCGGAGAATGACACGAACTTTTCTTTTGAAGCGTACCAGAGAAGATAAGGATTCCTGTCAGCTCATCTGTCAGGATCGAGCAGGATTTCTCAAGCATCACGCATGGCACCTGCGGCGCCATGCTCAGGGTGTTGGATGAGGTTCAGCCCGGACGCCGCCCGGACTGAACCTCATCCAACACCCCAGAAGCGAGAGGGCAGAGGGCGCGACGCCTCTGCCCGCGTAGCGGCCCTGGAGGACTGGCAATCTTTGCGGAACTCCGCAGGTTCGGGCGGAAACG
>DASZXF010000303.1:0-4347 GCA_035546055.1 Ktedonobacteraceae bacterium | reverse complement strand
TCCAGGGTTGGAGGAACAGCGGCGGTGGGAATATGGCTGGTGGGCAGATCTGCCACATCCACCGCCTGCGGCTCAGGAGTCGCAGGGACGGGAGAAAGCGGCTCGCGGCTGACAGCGGAGGCAGCCTCAGCCTGCGCAGGGGTTTGCGTTACGGGCGCAGTTACCGCTTCGCCGGTGGCGTCCTCGGCCTTCTCCGCCGCAGGAGCTTGCGCGGCAGGTGCTACGGGTGCTACGGGTGTGGTGGGCGCTGGCGCGTCGAGCGGGGTGGCAGCAATCTCGGCGAGTTCAGTCATTGACAACGATATCGTGTCGATATCCTCAACGTCGGCTGGCTCAGGTGTCGTCCGCGCGGTCTGAGCGGGCGCACCGAAGGCCTTCTGCTCCGCTGGAGTCTCCAGCGCTACCTCGGCCAGCGCGTTTGCGGCGTCCTCGGGCGCTGTCTCCGTGGCGCCGGCCTCATCTTCCGGCGTCTCCAACGCTTGCCAGGAGTCCGCTGGAAAGGCTGATATAGATGATTGTGGATGCATACGGCGTGTGCGCAGCGTTGGCAGCGCGGGTGTTGCTGACAGAGAAATAGCGGGCTGTTTGGATGTTATTTCTGCCTCGGCCTCAACGGACGTATCCGCCGTCGTGGGAGCGGCGGAGCTGGTCTGGCTCACTTCAACAGGTTTGCCGCAACGAGCGCAGAACTGCGCATTGTCGGCTAATTCGGCCTGGCAATGAAGACACTGGTGCATCAGATATAATTTCTCCTCTCAGACGCCTGATATGCGTGAATGGGGTCTGGTTCAGGGAACGCTGTTCTCATTCAAAAATAGTTTTTCAGACCACACTATAGCAAAACGTAGAAATGCATTCAAGTACGAGGGACTTGTGGTTATGCGGCGGGCGTAGCTAAAAGAGCGTTCCCTGCTCAAGCGCTTCCCCTGGCTCCTGTTTGTCAGGTGAGGAGGGTTGCCAGGAGAGAGGCGGCAGCGGAGTCAGGCGGCTCAGGCGCTGGTACAGTTCATAGCAGATTTCAGGTGAATGAAGCTCAAAGGGGCAGTGGCAGAAGGCGTAAACGGTCAGGCCGCGTTCCAGCCATTGAGCCAGGCGGCTGGCCCAGGTATCGAGGAAAGGCGCGTTAATCGCACTTTGCATATGGCCGATGTAGCGCAGAAAGGTAAAATCGCTGGTGATGGCCGGGTAAACGGGCAGGTCAGGCTTGCGCTCGCGAGCTTGCAGCAGACCCTGCTCCTCGGCGGGACCGACGCGAATCGGGCGCGTATCCATAATTACGCGGGCCATATTGTGCTGGTGCAGCAGGGCGTTGAGGGTGGCCGCGTGCTCTTTCTCGAAAAAGGCCGGGTGGCGCACCTCCACAGCCAGGCGCAGATCAGCCGGCCAGAAGGAGAGCCAGCTTTCAAGCCGGGACAACTGCGCGGGACCAAAGGCCGGCGGCAGTTGCAAAAACATCGGTCCCAGGCGCTCTCCCAGGCCGCGCAGACGCTCAGCAAAGGCCAGAGTCAGCGCGCGTGTGGCCGCCAGAGAGGGGGCATGGCTGATATCGCGCGAGATCTTGGGGCAGAAGCGAAACGCAGGCGGCGTCTCCGCCCGCCAGCGGGCCAGCATCTCAGCGCTCGGCGTGGCATAGAAGGTCGTATTGCCTTCCACTGTTGTCAATTTGCGGCTGTACAGGCGCAAAAACTCCCCCGGCGGCGTGCGCTGAGGAAAAAGTCTGCCCACCCATTCTTTATGGCTCCAGATCGGGCAGCCAAGATAAAACTGTCCGCGTGTCGTCTGCATAGCAGTATTGTACGTGCTGGATGGACGGGATGCAAGTCTTGTGGATGCAAGCTGGATTGCTCGCTTTAACGGCGCATCTCGGAAAGGACCGGTTCGGCGCTCGGCTCCGCCTGGTAGTTGCGCGCCATGGCCAGGGCTTCTGCGGCCAGCATGGTCCGCAAACTCTCAGGCTCCAGGACGCGCGCGTGGCGGCCCCAACTGAGCAGCCAGTGCGTGATATCGCCCAACTGGCGCACATAGAGCGTGACCAGCAGACCTTGCGGCGTTTCCTCGGAACTGACCTCGTAAAATGAGCGGCTTTCGCGTACCCAGCGGGCGATTTCAGGGGAGAAGAGGACGCGCACCAGGATATCGCCGTCTGTCTTTTTGTAACGTGACTCGCATGAGAGCTGGCCAGGGAGGCGTTGAAACGTGCGCGGCAGCAATTCCAGCTTCTCCATGCGGTCCAGGCGAAAGACGCGCATGGCCTTGCGCAGATGGCAGTAGGCCGAGAGATTCCAGACCTGGCGCACTGAGATCAGCTCGTAAGGATCGGCCTCGCGTGTCTGTTCAGCGAGCGCCGCCTCGGTCTGACCGTGGCGTGTATGATACACGAAACGCACCGTGGTACGCTCAATGATCGCCCGCCGCAACTGCTGAAGTTTTTCCTGGTTGTCCTCGGAGGTATGGCCGCTCACAAAGCGGATCGCGTTTTGCAGATAGCTCACCTCCTCCCGCAGTTTGTCGGGCAGCACCCCGGCAATTTTTCGCCCCGCTGTCTGCGCGGCCTCGCGGTACTGAGCGTCGAAGCTCTGCGCCATCATGCCGCTGCCCAGCAAGAGCATAGTGGCCTCTTCGCTGCTAAAGCTCAAAGGTGGAAGGAAATAGCCATCCATTAATGTATAGCCCAGACCGGGAATCGAAACCACCGGTACGCCCGCCTCTCCCAGGGCCAGCATATCGCGGTAGATGGTACGTTTGCTGGTTTCAAAAGTCGCGGCCAGGTCTTCGGCGCGCTGGCGGCCCCTGGCCTGGAGTTCCAGCACAATGGCCAGCAGGCGATCTGTTCGGTTCATAGCTTGCCTCCACCCTTTTTTGGCAACTGTGAATGAGATAATTGTCTTCATTGTATCATTTCGGCGCAAAAACGGAACCTTTGGCGGGGGATCGACCGTAGATCATCACAGAAGAAAGGAGTCGGTCTGTTGGACTGCGAAGATGCGCTGATTGAGCGAGCCAGGCAGGGAGACCAGGAGGCGTTTCGCCAGCTCTGGGATACCCATCATGCCGTAGCCATGGCTGCCGCTATGCGGCTCTGTCATGACGTGGCCCTGGCCGAAGATATTACGCAGGGGGCGTTCCTGCTGGCCTGGCGCGGGCTGCCGCGTTTCCAGGCCGGGCTGCCGTTTCGTCCGTGGTTTATGCGGATTATGTACCGCCATGCCCTTGACGTAATGGAGCGCCAGCGTGTCTATACTCGTCTCTATGCACCGATTGCGCAGGAGGCGCCGGTCAGTTCAACAAGTCTGGCATACCTGGCCAGTCCGCGCGAGCGCGATCCGCAGGAGATGGTCGTCGAGCGCGAAGCATTACGCCAGGCTCTGATGCGCTTGAAGCCAGACCAGCGGCGTGTGATCGCTCTGCGCTACGGGGCTGATCTGAGCGAGGCCGACATCGCTCAGGTGCTCAACTGGCCCGTAGGCACGGTCAAGTCGCGTCTGAATCGCGCGCGGGAGCATCTGCGCGTGTATTTGCTGGCAGAAAGGGGGTAGTTGTTTGTATGTTTCAGAAAAATATCCACGCGAAAGCTGATGCGCGGCTCGGGCGGGAGGCGAAGAAGTGGCTGGCGTATGAGATGGACGCCCGGCCCACAGAGGAGAGAGAAGCGAGCAAGGCAGCATATGCAGTCGAGAAAGATCAGCCGCCGCCAGAGGAGCATGAGCGCTCCGGGCAGGATATCGAGCAACGCCTGCGCGCGTATTATGGGCCAGCTTTGCCTGCTCATCCACTGCCAGAAGAGGCCTGGCTGCGTCTGAGCGCTCAGTTAAGCGAACCTGCGCTGACCCGGCTTCTGCGCTGGCGGTTGCCTGAGCGGCTTTCCCGGCCTGCGCATCAGCCAGTGCCCCTGGCCTTCCAGCAGATGTACGCCACCCTGCTTTTGCAGACCAATTATCGCCGTCCCGCGCCAGCTCTGCGCATCCGTTACCGCGCGCGCCTGGCTCAACCGCGAGTCAGCACTGGCTGGCTGGGACGCGGCAGCATCAAGCTTGTGCTGCCACATGCAGACTGGCAGACCTTGCGCCAGGCCGAACTGGATGTGCTGCTGGCGGCGGGCCTGGCCCGCTGTGCCGGGGCCGCGCGTCCGCTTTCGCTGCTGCCGCGCGCGTTATTCGCCGTGAGCCTTCTGTTTCTCCTGGCTATGCTGCCCTTTACCAGCGTGGATCGCCGGGCCGAGTGGCTTTTTCTGGCCGCTCTGGCCTGTTGTCTGCTCAGCGGCAGTCTATTGATCTGGCAGCAACGTCTCCAGACCTTTCGCGGCGACCGCCTGGCTGTGCAATGGCTGGGACGCGAACGCGTCTGCCA
>DASZXF010000302.1:0-6514 GCA_035546055.1 Ktedonobacteraceae bacterium | reverse complement strand
TCCCTACGGGGTGGGCTATGCCGGTTGCCATCTTTGTGGTGTGCCTGGCTATCCTGGTGTGGCTGTCCTATCAATTGAACCGCCCACCGACGAAGAAGGTATCGTTCCATTCCGCACCAACTGAGAAGAGTCAGGCCATTGACTGAAAGGAGGCATCCCATGCTTTTCGCAGACCGCGCCGCCATTTATGTGCGCCAATCATCCGAGGAACCAGCCACGTCCCAGGCAGAGCGCCTGGACGCGTATGCACGCGGGCAGGGCTATCAGATTGCAGATCAGCACTATTACAGGGAGAGCAGGGCAGAGGGAACGCCTGCCTTTGCCTCAGATGTTTTCTACGCCATGATGAAGGCCGCCGCAAGGGGTGAGTTTGCCGCCATTTTCGTCACCACGGCGTCACGCATCACCCGCGACTCTGCTGAACTGGAAACGATCAAAAGCGAGTTGGAGCGAGTGAAGGTAGCACTCATCACAGTAGACGATGGCGTGACAGTCGTTGTCAGGGAGGGACGCACCGCGACTGAGGGGGCAACTGGATACATCCAGCGCTTCATTTTGCCACGATTTGCACGAAGAAAGGGCTAGTGTTCGGGCAAAACAAAGAGGGGGCTTGCCTCGGACACCATCGATAGCAAGCCCTTTCTCTCACCTTGATCCATCTTATTTGTAGCGTTATAGTTCGGGTAAGCAATCAACCAAAGGGAACGCATCAATGACAATACGCAAGTTCAAAACAAATGAGGAAATCCAGCAGGAACGTCAGGAAGCATTAGGACTGAAACCCACCAGAATGCCTGTTGACCTGCTGCTCTTGATCTATGCGAGACAGAGCACAAAAGGGCAATTCATCAAAAATAGAGAGTCTGCCAAGCAGCAAACAATAGAGCAAATAGATCGTGCCATAGAGTTAGGATGGCCGGAAGAGAAGCGCCTTCTCTTCATCGAAAATCAGGCGAAGGACGGAACTATTCGGAGCGCCTCTGGCACACTTAGAATTGACGAGCGTGAAGGTCTGAGTACGGTTATGGCCTATATTAACAGTGGTGAGGCAGGCGCGGTTATGGGGCGTGATGTAGCTCGCTTTTTCCGTGATGAAGACTTGGTAGGTCCGGTGGTGTTCGCGAAAGCTTGCAAAGATCATCATGTACTGGTGATAACCGAAGAGCACATATACGATTTCAACCACCCAAAGCGGGGACGAGACGACTATAAAAAGTTTTTGCAGGAGGCTCAGGCAGCAGCAGATTACCTTGAAAAACATCAGAAAGGTGTCATGCTCAAAAATAAGGATCGTAAGGCACAGAGGGGTGAGTTCGCTGGCCATGCAGTGCCAACTGGTTATATGCTGGACGAGAGCCGTACATTCTACGTTCCTAATCCCGATCATGCCGAGGCCATAAAAATGTTATTCAAGCGGTTCCGCGCTTTGGGGGGCAACGTTGCGAGCTTGCGTAGAGAGATTGTGGGTAAACCGATCTTTCGAGATTTACCACCAGAGATATTAGAGCGCACAGGGAGAATAAGTCTTACCAAAATGCCGGGAGGCTGGACGATATCCACTCGTTGCGGAATAAATTATATTCTCACAAACCCCGCTTATATTGGGCATGTTTACTATAATGGGCGAATAGTCAAAAAGTATGCGCATAAAGCCATTGTGAGCGAAGAAGACTTCTTTTATGCATACAGGCGTCTTGCGGATATAGACTTTGATGGAAATCCGATAGAGCGTCCAGAGGGTGTCACAAAGCGTTATCGGCAGGCTAAAAGTGAGGAACCTATACAGGCTCTTTTTGCTGGTTTACGGCACAATGGTACGCCAGTGATAGCTACGAACATTGGTGAGAAGGCAAGCGTTTACGCTGTCAGATTCGAAGATGGCTTGCGGTATGTCATCGAAAATCGTTCAAAGATAGCGCCGTATCCCGCAAGCTCTGCTATTAGTGTAGGGCGTATTGACTCCCTCTTAGCAGACCGTTTGCATTACCGCGTGGGAGAGGCGTTGAGGAACAGCGGGGAGTACCCGGTTGATGAAGATGAGGCTGGCGGATTAGAACAGAAAAGGAGCGTTATTCATAATCAGTTGCTTGCTCGTCTCGAAGAGGCTGAGAAAGTAGAGGATGAGCAATCGGACCCTCACGAATACTTACGGAACGCCATCGCCGGGACTAAGGCAAAAATTGCTGAGAAAGAACGAGTATCGGAAGCAGCGACAGACGTAATGGATACAGAAGATTTGCGAAAGCATTTCGAGTCTCTCAAACGGTTACGTCGCTCTCTTGCTGAGATGGAAAAGAAACTGAATGAAGAACTCTCTGAAAAAGAGGAACGAGAAACAGCTAAGGGAAAGTTGCCAGAGGTCTACGAAAAGTGGCCGATTATGAAGTTGGAAGCAAAGCAGCGATTCATTCGAGTCGTGACCTCGCGAGTCACATTAGAGGAGGTTATTTCGGGCTGGTATCGGCTTACAATCGAATGGTCGCCAATCCTGGGAGGCAATTTGGTAGACGAAGCATATATATGGTCTTACCGAGGAAGCGAATCGACCTGGACTGACGAGGAAAAGCGCATTCTTCGGGAACACTACGCGACAGCTTCCCGTGCATGGCTTATGGAGCAGTTGCCTGAGCGCTCTTGGGAGGGGATTAGGACCGGTGCTCATAAATACGGTGGCGGAAGCCGCAAGTCCAAAAGTGGTAGTACACCCTGGATGCCTGGTGATACCGTTATTCCCAAGCACATGAGTTGGAAAGACTGGCAATTTATTCAGGCTAACGATATTCCAGCCGAAGAGGTTGTTGCAAATCGGGCGTACTGGCGGGAATATGTGGACCTTACACTGACTGAAAATAACTCTACACAGAACAGAGACGGGTTACGTTGGTGAGCACGCCTTGCGCGAAGATGCGCCACAGCGCGGTTTGCTCCACCTGCGGGGTGTTTAGCGCGCTCTGCCGACTGAAGAGCGCACGGATGCCCAGGTAGATTAAATAGCCGGCGCCGACAAACTTGACGATCTCATAGGCCAGCGGTACCGCCGCCAGGATGCCTGCCAGTCCCAGCGCGACCAGCGCGGTCTGGATCACGCATCCGCCTGCGATGCCCAGCGCCGAGGCCAGTCCCGCGCGCCGGCCCTGGTTCGCGCCGCGCGCCAGCACGTAGAGCATGTCCGGTCCCGGCACAATGTTCAATGCCCAGGCCGCCAGCAAAAACAGCGGAAGTGCGGTCAATGGAATCATGGTAAGTCCCTTTCCTGTGCGCGTTAGCGCTGACAGAGCAGGCGAAAATGACGCCCGTCTGCGTTCTCGATGTCCTCAAAGGATGTTTCGCGCAGACCTGCCTGCTCGAAGCTGGCCAGTTCGGCGCGGGTGAGCGGCCAGCGCAGGGGTCCACCTGCTTCGTGAGGCTCGCGGGCGCGGCAGATGACGAGCAGTTGACCACCGGGCGCGAGCAGGCTGGCCACACTGGCAATGGCGGTGGCGTGCATTTTCAGGGGCGTGGCCTGGATGGTGTAGATTTCGAGTATGAAGTCAAAGGCCTGCCGCCAGCTCGCGGGCGTCTCGAAGAGGTTGGCGTTCTGATAGTCCACCGACGAGGCGGGGAAGCGCTCTTTGCACCAGGCGATGGCTTTGGATGAGATGTCAAAAGCCGTGACGTTCCAGCCGCGCCGGGCCAGTTCTTCCGCGTCATCGCCCAGACCGCAGCCAACGACCAGCGCTCGTCCGCCCTGGCCGGCACTTTTATGCTGCTGGAGCCATTCCAGGGCCAGGGGATGCGGCTGCAAGTCAGCCCAGGGCACGTTCTCGGCCTCTCCATTGGCGGTGGAGTACACGGCCTCGAAATAGCCGCGCAGATCGCTATCCGGCGGCGTTTGCTCCGCTATCTTCCGCAGGCGCAGACGCGCCAGCTCTTTCTTGCCTTCCATAATAGTATTCTCCTCTGCTTATCTCATGTATAATGCCCTCTATTATAGGCGGAAATGGAGCAAACGGAAAGGTGGCGCACCGGCGCTGTTGGCGTGGGAAAGGCCGGCTAATATGACGGCGGCTGTCAGGAATGGCGGGGTATACTGAGCATATGCACTCTGCAATCTTGAAGGGAGATTCCATGAAGTTTGCTCTGAATACCCCCAATATGGGCACGTATGGCGATGTGCGCCAGATGGTTGAACTGGCGCGCGAGGCCGAAGCGGCTGGCTGGGATGGCTTTTTTATCTGGGATCACATCGGCTCCGGTCGCGATTGGCCGGATGAGTTCGCCGATCCCTGGGTGACGCTGGCGGCGATGGCGGCGGTGACGCAGCGCATCAAACTGGGACCAATTGTGACGCCGCTGCCGCGCCGGCGTCCCTGGAAACTGGCGCGTGAGGCGGTGACGCTTGATCGTCTCTCACAGGGACGCCTGGTGCTGGGCGTGGGTATCGGGACGGACCGGGTGCGCGAATACAGTTGCTTCGGCGAGGATGGCGATCCCAGGGTGCTTGGCGAGAAGTTGGATGAAGGGCTGGAGGTGCTGACCCGCCTGTGGAGCGGCGAGGTCTTCAGTTTCCATGGCACTCATTATCAATTGACCGATGCCTGTTTTTTACCGCCACCGCTGCAACAGCCGCGTATTCCTATCTGGGTGGCCGGAGTCTGGCCTAACAGGAAGCCTTTCCGCCGCGCCGCGCTGTGGGATGGCGTCTGCCCCATTGCCAGCGACCACAAGCTGACGCCCCAGGAGTATCATGAGCTGGTGGCCTATGTGCGCCAGCAACGCGAGGCGGCAGGTCTGAGCGGACCTTTCGATATTCTGGCCGATGGTCACACCACTGGCACTGATCGCGCGCTGGATGCGGCCACAGTACGTCCCTTCGCCGAGGCTGGCGCGACCTGGTGGCAGGAAGCCTTTGCCTGGGATCACTCGCTGGAGCAGGTGCGCCAGCGCATCCGCCTGGGGCCGCCCGCGCTATAAGCCTGGCGCTGTCCTGGTTACGCCGGCCAGATCTGCACGGTCCCGTCATCACTGGCCGAGGCGACCCTCTGGCTGTCCGGCGACCAGGCAATGCCTTCGATTTCGTTGAGGTGCCGGGTGTACATGGCCAGCAACTGACCTGTGTCGGGACTCCAGACCTGAGCGCTGGTGTCGTTCGGCAGGGTGAGATGATCGCCGCCGCCGCTGACCACCCGGCTGCCATCCGGCGCCCAGGCCACCGCGACCACAAACGAGCGATGCCTGGTGTATGTGAGCAGAAGGTCTCCGCTGTGGGCATCCCAGACCTTCGCCGTACCATCTCTGCTGGCCGTGACGACGCGATCACCGTCCGGCGACCAGGCCACGTCGAGAATCTCCTGCGTATGTCCTACGCCTGCCGCGACCGCCTGGGCCGTGGCAGGATTCCAGATCTGGAGTACCGTGTCCTTCCCGCCCGAAGCCACCAGATCGCCCGCCGGCGACCAGGCCACCGTGTTCACATAGCCTGTGTGGCCCGTGTAGACCTGGCGCAGCGTGCGGCTGGAGGTATCCCAGACCACCGCCAGTCCATCGCCGCTGCCCGTCACCAGATACGCCCCGTCCGGCGACCAGCCGATACTGTTGATATGCTTCGTGTGAACGCCATAGAGTGAACCGCTCTGGCTATTCGAGGTCGTGTCCCACAGACCAGCCGTGCCATCGCCATAGGCGGCGGCCAGCAGCGTGTTGTCGGGCGACCAGGCCAGTTGATAAACAATAGTCTGCCCGGTCGGCAGATTGGCCTGCGTCTGCGAGGCGTTGAGGGGATTCCATATTTTGATCAGTGAACTATTGCCCGCAGAAGCGATCAACGTCCCGCCGCGATTCCAGGCCACCGAATAGGCCTGAGAGCCCTGATTATAGACTACCGTTTGCGTGCTTTGCGATCCCGTCGCCGGATCAGGCGTCGGCGCGGTCGTAGGCGTCGGCTGAACTTCCTGCTCGGTCGGCGTCGGCTGAAGCGACGGCGTGGGCGTGGCCACCTGCGCTCCCCCCGCGTGCGTGCCCAGTTGCCAGAAAGCCACGACACCCGCGCCTACCACCAGCGCGAAGCCCGCCGCTCCATTGACAAAAGCCCGCCTGGGGAAGCGCGCAGGCCGTTTATCAGTCGTCACCGGCGCTCCCGGCAGGTCCGCGCCTGACTCAGACACCGGCAGCAGATTGGCGTGCGGCGGAATGGTCGCGACCTCGCCGGGCAGCAGCGTCGGCGTCGCCGTTGCCTGCGCGACCCCCAGCGTCTTTTGCAACATCTCCTGCACATCTGGCGAACCGGGAGGCTGATTGATCCACAGCGTCTCCTCCGGCGTCAGCCTGGGCAGCGCCACCTGTTCCAGCGCATGGGCGAAAGCTCCCACGCTCTGGAACCGCTCCTCCGGCTTCTTGGCCAGAGCGATCAGCACAATCTCCTCAATCTCAGCAGGGATGGTCGGATCAATCTCACGCAGCAACGTCGGAGGCGTAAACATATGCTGCGTGGCGATTTCCATAAACGAGCCGCTAAAGGGATGGCGTCCCGTCAGCC
>DASZXF010000301.1:0-7354 GCA_035546055.1 Ktedonobacteraceae bacterium | reverse complement strand
CGGCGGCGATGTCACGCAGAGGAACATCCGTGTAGACCTCCAGGTAGGTGAGAATCAGATCGTCAGGCAGCTTCATGGCGCGTCCGAACTTCTCACGCGGCGAATGGCCGAGGCCGATGTAATTGCCCAGACTTTTGCTCTGCTTGGCCTTGCCATCAATGCCGGGTGTAATCCTGGTCGTAATAATCACCTGCGGGGACTGTCCGTAGCGTTCCTGGTAGAAGCGTCCCAACATTTCATTAAACAACTGGTCCGAGCCAATAATCGTCAGATCCGCCTGGAGTTGCACCGAGTCGTATCCCTGGAGAATTGGATAGAGCAACTCATGGGTGTAAATCTCGCGTCCCTGCTGGATGCGCGCCTGGAACATATCGCGCGCAATCAGACGTGCGTGTGTAACCATGGAAAACAGGCGCAGCAACTCTTCCGCGCGCGTCCGCTCGTACCATTCCGAGTTACGTCTGATTTCCAGCAAAGCCGGATCATCGAAGCGCAAGACCATGCGTGCCTGTTCGATAAAAGCCTCGGCGTTGCGCTCAATCTCTTCCGCAGGCAGCACCGGGCGCAGCAGATCGCGGTCCGTCGGATCGCCGATGCGCGTCGTAAAATCGCCGATCAGGAACAGCACCTTATGGCCCATATCCTGCATCTGGCGCATCATCCACAGATTAACGGCGTGGCCAGTGTGCAGGTAGGGCGCGGTCACATCGACCCCGTATTTAATGCGTAACTGGCGCCCGCTTGCCAGTAGCCTGGTGAACTCTGCGGGCGCGAACATCTCCTCAGTTGTGCGCGCAAAGCTTGCCAGCAGCTCCTCATTGGTCATACTCATAAGTCTCCTTCTCCTCTCCATTTTGGCCAATAAAAAACAGCAGAGATTGATATCTCTGCTGCCTTTCAGCGTCGTTTCAGTATCCTCAAGCGGATGGTACGTCAGGGTGCGCAAACAACAAAAACCGCTCCGCCTCGCTGAAAGGCAGATCGGTAATAATAGCTCATCAAATTGTGTGATATGTTCTGTTGTTGCATACTGGCAGTATAGTCTCAGTTGCGTCCCCTGTCAAGCCGGGATAAACAATTATAAATAAAGCTCCTGTACGCTGGCGTCAGATCATACCCTTGTTTAATTCCGACCTGGGAGGTAGAATATAAAGCGGTTCGAGATTGTTATCTTGAGAAACAGCCATGCAAATGGTGTGGGATTCTCATTGATGGAATCCTTAGACTCGAAAAAGTAGGGAGGAGTTTTTATGTCTGGTACCGAGACAACCCAGGCGGGCGCGGGCTCCGCGTCCGGCTATGTTCATCCAGAGGTGCTGGTGGAGACCAGCTGGGTAGCCGAACATCTCAACGATCCGGCGGTGCGCATTATTGAGGCCGACGAGGACGTATTGTTGTATGAACTGGGCCATATTCCGGGAGCGGTGAAACTTGACTGGCATGTAGATGTGCAGGACGCCGTAGCGCGCGATTTTGTTGATCAGCAGGGCTTTGAACGTCTGATGAGCCACTGGGGGATTGAAAAGCATACCACCGTTGTGCTCTATGGTGATCGCAACAACTGGTACGCCTGTTACTCGTTCTGGCTTTTCACCATGTACGGTCACACCAATCTGAAAATCATGAATGGTGGACGCGTGAAATGGGAAGCCGAGGGGCGTCCGCTGGTCAAAGACGTGCCGCAGTACACGCCGACCACCTATCACGCGCAGCCCATGGACGAGTCCATTCGCGCTTATCGCGAAGACGTGGCGGCTGGTCTGAAAAATCCCGAACGCCGTCTGATCGATGTGCGCTCTCCGCAGGAATATACCGGCGAGCTGCTGCACATGGTCAACTATCCGCAGGAGGGAGCGCAGCGCGGCGGCCATATTCCGACCGCGAAGAATATTCCCTGGGGCACCGCAGCCAACGCCGATGGCACCTTCAAATCCGCTGAAGATCTGCGCCAGATTTACTACGGCAAGGATATCACGCCTGACAAAGACGTGATCTCATATTGCCGTATCGGCGAGCGTTCAGCCCATACATGGTTCGCGCTGACCTATTTGCTTGGCTATCCGCGTGTGCGCAACTATGATGGTTCCTGGACCGAATGGGGCAATCTTGTGCGCGCGCCCATCGAAAAGCCCTGAGCGGCGTTTTGCTGAGGATGAAATGGACGGGAGGCAGGTCTTCCCTCCATTTCATTGCTCCAGCCAGGTTCGTCGGGAAGCGAGTGGGAGGTAGCCAACCTCTCTCACCAATAGCAATGAGTTTGCGAATTGTTCTATAATGAAGATGCCTATCGGGCAGATATCGTGTCTATTGCTTACGTTATGCCACCTTGTAGCCTGTCCCTGATACGCAGGAGAAAATCACCGTATGGACCGCCAGGAAGCTATCGAATTTTTAGTAGACCACTACGAAAATCCGCGCAACTACGGCCCGCTGGAGAATGCCGACATCAATTTAAGCGGCGGCAATCCCGGTTGTGCCGATATCATCACCATTCACGCTCATTTCGATCCCTCGGGCAAGATTGACGCTATCCACTGGGAGGGTGAAGGCTGTACCATCAGCCGCGCCGCCGCCTCGTATGTCAGCGAGATTGTCGAAGGCATGACCGCCGAGGAGATCGAGAACATGAGCTTTGAAGATCTGATCGAGCAACTGGGCCGCGAACTCGTCATGACCCGTCCCACCTGTGCCACCCTGGCGCTCGGCACCCTCAAAAAGGGCGTGCATGAATACCACATGCGTCAGCGAGCCAGATAAGTTTTTTCGCCATATCTACCAGAAAAGGGCAGCGAATCCATTCACTGTCCTTCCTTTTTGTCCTCTCAGATCAGCCTCAGCGTGACCTGATGCCCTGGTTGCTTGTGTGAGGAATATAGTTGCCTGCGCTGAGGCGGAGTTGATTTAGCTGTCTGGCTCCGTGCGAGCAATCTGCATGAGTTGCTCAGCAAGTTGCGCCAGCGCCTCGCGCAGCTCTGGCGGCTGGCGGACCGTAAAAGGGAGTTCCAGACCGACGAGAAAACGAGCCATACTCGGCAAGTGGCTGTGATGAGTCTGGAAAAGCACGCCTCCGGGCGTCACGCTTACGTTTCCATGATAGGCGGGAATCTTCTGCCGTACAGCCTGGAGCGTGGTCTGAAACTCAACTTCGATTGACCAGGTGGCGGGAACGGTCGCCAGTTGGCGGTGTACATAGGCCTGATAGTCGAAATGCTCATCGCGCGTAAACGTTTCTTGTAGAAATTGCACGTTTTGCATACGATCCAGGCGAAACATGCGCATCTCCTGACGCAGGCAACAGTAACCCACGACGTACCAGTGTCCATGCCAGCCGGCGATTCCATACGGCTCAACCTGGCGGTGGGATAGTTTGTCCTGGTAGCTCGTATAATCAAGAGATATACGTCGTTGTTCCTGAATAGCCTCGCTGATGCCTATCAGCAACGAAGCGGGCGGACGTGTCTCCTGGCGGTGCGGAGAGAGAATCGTATGCGACGGGATAGCCTGGAGCCGCTCGCGTCCTTTAAGCGGAAGCACCCGGTATACTTTGGCCAGCGCGCCGCCCACCGCCATAGATGAGAGATCGACCTCCAGCCAGGGAGTACCGAGCAGTCCAAGCACCACAGCCGTGGCCTCCTCTTCAGTAAAAAGCAGCGGAGGCAGCTTAAAGCCGGGGCGCAAACGATAGCCGCCGCCTGGACCGCGCACACCTTCTACCGGCATTCCCATCTCTTGCAACATCAACACATAGCGCCGTACCGAGCGCGGCTCAACCTCCAGGCGTCTCGCCAGTTCCTCCCCGCTCATCTGCGCGTGCGTTTGTAGAAGCTCAAGAATGGTCAGCAGACGTGTCGTTGGATGATACATTACTTTGTCTTTTCTGCAAAAAATTAGCCAGATACAGGACCAATTTTAACCTCTACTCACGCTATACTGCAAGCAGGAAAAAGAAAGGACGTTCCAATACTGGAGAACGTCAGTTTGGGAGAAGGAGAAACGACATATCATGGAACTTTTTGGTTTTCGTCTGCTGGTCAAGGACTTCGCGGCGGCGGTTCATTTCTGGCGGGATCTGATGAAATTTCCGCTGAGTTTTCAAGATGAGGGATCAGGCTATGCCTACTTTGATACCGGTAAGGCGGGCGTGGAGTTAATGCGTCACGACGACTTTGCCGCCGCCATGGGCGAAGCCACGCCGGCTCCTCTGCCCCAGGGTCGCCAGGTCGTGATTGATATTCGCGTTGACGATGTTGACCAGACGTACCGCGAACTGGTGGCTCAGGGCGTGCTCTCCGTCGCACCGCCCCAGGATCGTCCGGCCTGGCGGGCACGCACCGCCCATGTTCTCGATCCCGATGGCCATGTGATTGAACTGTTCACATCCCTGCCAGCCTGAGACAGTCTTCCTGTTCCTCTTGTCTGAGCGTTTGCCGGGAGAACCGGTTCCACGCAAAAAGAGGAGATGGCGCGAAAACTTCTCCTCCGTGAGCAAAGCCAGCCACGGGGGAGATTTTTTTGTCACCAGGGAAACACCAGCACATTCGGGGGAGTTACTTCCGACAAAAATAGGCTCAATGTCAGATAAGTTGACAGATGTACTACGTATATATACCATGCATAGCGTAAATACTCTTGTGTTTTGAGGAGAGACAAGCTATGCATAAACCTGTATTACACCCTCCATCTGATCTGGCCAGCGCTCCTGGTGAGGCCGTATCGCCAGCCAGTCTGGCTAAGCAGGCGTTGAAGAAAGTTCCAGAGGTGACAATTTTCTTCTGGATCGTCAAATTGCTGACAACTGCCATGGGAGAAACGACCTCTGACTATCTCGTTCATCAACTGGACCCCATGATCGCGGTCGCCCTCGGCGCGCTGGGCCTGGCCGTCGCTCTGATCCTGCAATTTGCCGTGCGCCGCTATGTAGCCTGGATCTACTGGCTGGCCGTCGTCATGGTCGCCATTTTTGGCACCATGGCCGCCGATGTTGTTCACATCGGCCTGGGCATTCCTTACCTTATCTCTGCCGCCTTCTTCGCCGTCGCTCTGGTGGTCATTTTCGGCGCCTGGTACATCAGCGAGAAAACGCTCTCCATCCACAGTATCTTCACCCGGCGCCGCGAACTCTTTTACTGGGCAACCGTCGTCACAACCTTTGCCCTGGGCACCGCCGTGGGGGATCTGACCGCCAGCACTTTTGGTCTGGGCTACCTCGCGTCAGGCGTGCTCTTTGCGGTGCTGATCGCCATTCCTGCTCTTGGTTACCGGCTGGTCGGCCTCAATGGAATTCTGGCCTTCTGGTTTGCCTACATCGTCACGCGTCCGCTGGGCGCCTCCTTCGCCGACTGGCTTGGCAAAGAAGTCAATGCCGGCGGCATGGGCTTTGGTACCGGTCCGGTCAGCCTGGTCCTGACGCTTTTGATCGTCGGCTTTGTCGCCTACCTGGCCATCACGCAGAAGGACAGGCAGGGCGTATAACGCCATCACCCTGCAAGGGACAGACCGCGCCTCTTGCTTTTTGGATGGGAATGGCTTAATATATTTCAGCAAGTGCTGAAATGTTGAACTCATGCCAGGAGGCAAAGACGAATTGTCAATGCAAGAAGCGTATAAGGCGATAGCGGACCCCACGAGGAGGCAGATTTTGCGCTATTTGCGCGCGGGGGAGCGTACAGCGGGTGAGCTGGCAGGGCACGCCGGGATAGGCCGGACGGCGCTCTCGCATCACCTGATGGTTCTCAAGCTCGCGGATCTGGTGCGGGTTGAGAGGCGTGGGCAATTTCAGGTCTACTCGCTGAATACGACAGTGTTACAGGATCTTATGACAGAAGTTCTTGATTGGTTTGGCGGGATGGACCCCGCTGACAACCGGACTCAGGCTGGTCTGGCGGACGGGACCGACGAAGCAGCCAACGAACACGGAGAGAGGGATGCTCTATGAGTCTCTCAAGTGACGCGCGTGATAAAATACAGCTATCGCGGCGGATACGTGAGCCGTTGCATGTGCTGGCACTGGCGATTCTCATCTTACAACTGCTGATCGCCATCTGTGCCTTTCCTTTCTTACCGCCTGTGGTGCCAATCCATTGGGACGCCGCAGGCCATGTCAATGGTTATGCCCCCAGGTGGGTCAACACGGTCATGTTTCCCGCCATCGGTGTGCTGATCTATCTCTTGATGCGCTTCGTTACGGGGGTGGGACCACGCCTGGGTGGACGCACCCGGAGATACGCCAATGCGCGGGTCAGAACGACGCTGCTGGTGGCCATTTTGCTCTTTAGCCTGGTGATTCAGTTGAGCGCGACCAGTGTTGCCCTGGGCATCGCCCTGGATTTCGCCTTCGTCATGAGCCTGGCCATTTCGCTCCTGTTCCTGGTAATTGGGAACTTTATGGGCAAGACGCGCCGCAACTTTTGGGTAGGTGTGCGCACGCCCTGGACGCTGGCCAGGGTTGATGCACCGCAAATTCGCCGTCTTTGGGGTTCGTTATCCAAGCCTGCCGCTCTTCAATGCCGCTCGTTTGCGCGATAAGTTCCCTGATCTCCGGCAGTTCGATTTCGAGCCTCAAGTCCAATTCTCCCGCTTCGTCCTTCTTGGCAATCACCACGACGCCGAGCACATGCAGGAAGTCCCGTTTACGCTGGTAGGATAAGTCGCCTCTTGACTCTTTCACCGTCTGGCACCATTCCAGTATTTCCTTGTAGGCAGCTTTCTCTCGCTCCCGGTCGATCATGCCGAGCAGCACCTGCGTGCGCTCGGTTTCCAGTTGTTCGATGTGCTGGTTAGCAGCATCGAGGGCGCGACGGATAGTCGCACGGCTGTCGCCGCGCAGGGTGGTATCTTCCAAGTCTTCAATATAGTTTGCTGCTTTTTGCTGCCAGGTTTTCAGGCTCGCTTCAATAGACCTGACATCGGACTCCATTGCATTGCTGTTCGTTGCCAGTTCAATTGCGGTCTTGATAACGTCGATGTGGTCAGCTAGTTTTTGCAACTCACCCCATGTCCAGGCATCGACCTCTTTGGAGAGGAGTTCCTGGCCGGTGCAACAGTTGTTACCAGCATTGTCTACCGGCTTGCAGCGGTACAAAAAGCGCTGGAGGCTCAGCCCGCGTTCCTCGTTGGTAACGGGCACCAGTTTGCCTTCTTTGTTTATGCGGGCTTTGCGTGGCCGCAGAGAACGGTACTTCGTGGTATTGTCGATGCGTGTGTTCATTTTACGCCCACAGATACCACAGCGGATATACCCAGCCCGCAGCAGGTATTCTTCCGGTTCAGCCGTCCGGCGCGACGACTCATCTTTATTGCGTTGCAAACGCTCCTGTATTTTGTCGAACAGTTCCTGCGATATGATAGCCGGATA